>NZ_DBFOSR010000131.1:0-11063 GCF_048427265.1 Paraeggerthella sp. | reverse complement strand
TCTCCACCAAGGCATACGCCATCGACCAGCCGACCGTGAACGACGTGGCTGCGAGCGATAAATACGTATTCGTTTGCAACGCAACAAGCCACGCAACCCGCATCAATCGCTGCCGAACCGACGACGGGAGCGTATCGAGCGTGTCCGTCGAAGGAGTTTACGTATCGAAACTCGTTTGGCATGAAGACAGCTTGTACGCCTTCGCATCGTCTCTTGACGACGGCTCTTCGACGATCTTGCGCTACGACGAGAACCTGACCCTCGAGGAATCGATCGATTCCAGCGCCTACGACTCGGACGTCTACCGGACGGTTGCGCATGACGGAGGCATCTACTATTGCGGCACCGGCCTGACGGGAAGGCAGATCGGCGTGCTCGATACCGAAGACAACACGGCGAGCACCATTCAATTGAGCAAGGGCGCCGCTTCGAGCGTGGCTTTCGCGAACGGCAAGCTTTACGTTGCCCATTACAACGTCGTCCAAGGGCAAGACGACAGCGCGCTCAGCATCGTGGATCTGGCGACGGGAGCTATCGAGGAGCATGCTTTCCAGCATGAAGCGCAGCACATGGTTGCAACCGAAGGCTCGATATACATACTTGGAGATTGGGCGATATACCAATACGATGCTGAAACCATAGAGCCCCTCGGAAGCAGGTCGATCGAGAGCATGCCCGGTAGCCACAGCTATCTTTCGGGGCTGTTCTCCGTGAGCTAAGACCGCCGCCGGAACAGCCCGCATGGGCCAAGACGCTCTCCCAAGCAGTGCGAAAGACGAGCCGTTCCCCGTCGAAGACGAACGGGAGCAAATAGGTCGCGGAAACCGCCCGAGCTCCCGCGACCTTCCTGCTCCCGGAAACGCAACGCCCCGCGGCACGAATGCGGCGGGGCGTTGCGGGCGCGAGGGAGGGAGGGGTCGCGCCGGAAAATAGGGAATGATCTAAGTTGGTTGCTAGGCGGTCTGCGAGGTCTTCTTCGCGCGCACCGTCTTCTTCACGGGCTGGGCAGCAGGCTCGTCGTCTTCCACGACGTCCTCGACCGCCAGCTCCACGGCGTCGGAAGCGTCGTCCTTGCCGCCGCCCATGCCTTCGCGCAGGTTCTTCACGGTCTTGCCCAGAGACGCGCCCAGTTTGGGGAGGTTCTTCGGGCCGAAGATGAGCAGCACGACAGCCAGGATGATAACGAGCTCGGGAACACCCATACCAAGAATCTTCATGTAAAGCGCCTCCTACAGCGTTCTGGCGGCGCGCACCTCCTTGATGGGCCGCACCGGTTTCGATGGCGTTCACTATGCCCTATCAAAGGCGTGCCGGCTATCATGCAAACCTGTGATTTCGTACTCAATACCCAGATTTTCTTTGTCATGCAAACGGGGTACGATATGCGTCATACCAGGTCAGAACGCTGCGTGATGTACAGCTCTCAAAACTTGGAACTCAGTTGCGCCTTGCCGTTCCCCACCCGCGCCGCAACCTTAGCGCCTTCGGTTTTCAGACCGATCTCCCAACCTGAAACCAGAGCGCGCCCAACAGGAACGCTCCGCTCGGCAAACGCGCTGCGCTCGCCGGCGCGAAGGCATTTTGCGCAGGGGAGCTGCCAAAGCTACTGTGAAGGATTCGAGGACTGCTTGTGACGGTTCCTCGCACATTCGCACACGTATGACATGCGACGTTGCCGTTTTGTTACCATTTCGCCTCGCGGTCGCAACCACACCAGCACAACGAACCCTACGCGGCCGAGGAAAGGATGCTTGCATGGCATCGCGCTCTACTCGTTTCTCCTGCGCGGTCGGAACCGCGCTTGTCGTGGCGCTGAGCGCCGCATGCGCACCGGCCGCTTTCGCAGCCGAATCGCGGTCCCCGTTTGCACAGACCGCCGAACCCCTCCCGTTGAGCCAAGCGGCTTTTGTCGACCTTTTGCCGTTCGCGCACGAAAATCCGACCCACGATCTGGATCAAGTGCAGGCGCTTGCCGAGCAAAGGGTGGCCGAAGAGGCCGCACGAGCCGCCGCCGAGCGGTCAAACAAGCGGCTCGACTACGACCCCGCGCTCATCGCCGCCATCGGCAACCAGCTCAACGGCGGCCACGCCATCTGCTGCCCCGCCTACGCGTGCGCTTACGGCGATGCGATCCTTACCAGGCAGGCGAACGGCCACGAGGCGTACGGATGCGGATGCTGCACGTGGCCCAGATGGGGCGGAGGGAACTCCTCGTTCCGCTCGCTCGGATCTGACACGGCCCTATTGCGAGAAGCCTACGACGAGATCGCCGCAGGCATGCCCACCGTCATCCACGTATCCGGACCCTACGGCGAACACTGGATCTGCCTGATGGGATACCAAAACGTGCAGGACCCCGACAACCTGACGTTGGACAACTTCCTGGCCCTCGACCCCGCGAACGGAGAAGAGCACGTTGCCTCCTACCGCTACGCACTGTACGGCGATTCCTGCCAACACGTAAGCGATCTGCGCTAACGCATGCATCACGACGAAGGGCCGCTCACTGAAGCGGCCCTTCGTTTCATCGTTTGAAAAACCCTACCCCGTGATGCGCTCGGGGCAGGACAGCACCCTCAGTCGACCGTCTCGGCAATGCGAAACGAGCGTGACTCCCAAAGAAGCCGCACGTCGAACCGCTTCGTCGGTAGCCGACTTGCGCGACACCAGCACGGGGCACCCGCCGCGGTACGCCTTCAGCGCCATCTCCGCGCTGATGCGCCCGGTGATGAACAGGGCCTTGTCGCGTACGTCCACGCGATCGAGCCACGCCTGCCCTATCAGCTTGTCCATGGCGTTATGGCGCCCTATGTCCTCGCGCACCAGCAGCAAGCGGTCCTCCCCCGGCACGCCCAAGCCGCATCCGTGCACGCACTCGCCCGTGTTGCGCCGCGGGCTTCTTTCACACAGCTCGTCCATGCAGGACAGAAGCGCATCGGCATCGAAGCGCGCGCTCGTCGACAGCCGCGCCGCATCCGGCACGCACGCCCCGCTGCGCATGAGCGCGGACTGCGCGCAGCCCGACGACGTCACGCGATGCAGCGGCACGTAGCCGTCGGCCGCGCGCTCGCCGGAAGCCACGTACACCTCCGCCTTCTCAGGATCTGCCGTGACCTCGACCAGGCGGTCGCGATCGCTCAGCAATCCCTCCGACAACAGGTAGCCCACGGCAAGCTCGTGCAGCCCGTAGGGGCTTCCCTGGCTGACCGCCACCGGGGCGTCGTTCAAGTAGATGCGAATAGGTCGCTCGGCCGTCTCCCGCGGGACGGGCGCGGCGTATTCCACGATGGCCACAAGCGGCCTCCTTTCGTTCGTTCTTCCTGCATCCGGCGCGCAGCCGGGTGCGCTTTGCGCGTGCACGGCTGCGAACGCGCCGAAGCGATCAGCGGTTCCCGGCAGCCTGGGCGTTGGCCTGCTGATAGGCGATCAGGTCCAGGCGCGCCATCACCACGTCCTCCACCTCGAAGGAGAACGGCGCCAGCACGTCTTCCTGGTACACGGTGCGCACGTAGCCGCCGCATTCGTCGCAGGTGGCTATACGGTGCGCGTCGTCGCCCTCCACGTTGAAGTAGTGCAGGTGCGCCTGGTTCTGCGTGCCGCAGCGCGCGCAGCGAACCCGCTCGAAATCCCACGCGGTGCCGCACTGGCCGCACCACAGCTCTTTGCCGCGGCCCTGCACTGCCTGAACGTCTCCCACGCGCGCCACCGTAGCGGCGCCGCCGCACACCGGGCAGCGCATCGGATGCGGTTCGGCCGCGCCCGCCTTGCGCAACGCGGAACCGACCTGGGCCGCCGGCCCGCCGAGCAGCGCGCGCAACGCCAAGGATGCAGCCAGCGCCCCAACGCGAGCGGGATCTTCGTCCATGCCGTCATCGCGCAGAAGCTCCCCGAACGACTCGACGTACGCGGCAGGATCGCTCCCCGCGCGCGCCACGTCGCTCGCTGCGACCATTCGATCCCATTTCGTGCGCGCGAACGCCTCCTGCACCGTAGCAGGAAAGCCGCCGCTGTCCAGCAGGCACGCCGCCGTGCGCTCGATCGCGTCGGCAAGCGTTTCCGGGTCGATCGACACCGGCGCATGGGCGAGCACCGGCTCCGATGCGGCATACCAAGCAAGCAGGTCCTCGGCGGCGGGCACCTCGTACGACAGCGCAGCGGCCTCGGCTGCCACGCTGTCCTGCACGCCCCACACCTCGCGGAAGAACGCCAAGCGGGCCGCGTCCGCGTCTTCAGATTTCGTCTTGTACGCGGCTATGGCCGCGTCGATGCGCTTCAGGTTCATTCCTGGTTCCCTCTCGTCGTATGTTCTCGTCATGCATCGAGCATCAGGTTATCCATCGGGACGCTCTGCGCGAAACCCCGGGCTTGCCAAACGGCAAGCGCTCGAGAGCGCCCCTGTGGAAGACCTGCGCCGCACCGGGCGGGCGCGAACCCGCCCGGCAGCGAAAGCCTCTACTTGCAACTACTTCTCCACGACGTTCTTGCCGCTTGCGATCTCCTCGCGCGCCCAGTGGCCCCAGTGGTACAGGGCGTCGGACTCGGACACCATGCCGTCGCCGAACATCAGCTTGGCCGTGCCGCGGTACGGCTGGAAGATGCCCGCGCCCAAGAAGATGTGCGCCAAGCCGAACACGGCGATGAGCAAAAAGCCCACGTCGTGCAGGAACAGCGTCACGCCGTACACGCCAGCGCCGAAGTCGAACACCGTCGTGCCCAACAGCAGGATGAGGCCCGTCACGCCCATGAGCGCGCCGGCGAACCACAGCATGCCGTCGGCGAAGCGCTGGCCGGACTTCAGTTCGCGCTGGTCGGGCATGTGAATCCATTTCGCCATGAACAGGTACGGGAAGAACAGCATCATCCACTTCTTGTCGTCGGAATCCCACCGATCGAACAGGTTCTTGAAGACGTGCTTCACGCCCTTCGGAGCCATGATGGCGCTGATGAGCGGCACCGCCACGAAAACGACGCCCAACACGCGGTGCGACATGCGAATAGCGAACACCGTGTCCGCGCCCACCGCGGCCGCCAGGGCCGGAACGAACACAAACAAACCGGAGATGCACAGCAGGATGCACGCGATGATCGTGATGCCGTGCGTCAGACGAGCCTGCAGCGAATGGCGCTTGATGTAGCGCTGCTTGCCGCTTGCCGCCAGCTGGTCCAAGAAGGCCTTGTTCTTGGCGGCTTCCTCAGCGGAAACCGCAACGGGTCCCTTGCTCATCAGTTGCCTCCCTTCTTGCCCGGAAGGTTCTCGGTGATGTGCTCCATCACCGTCTCCTCGTCCTGGCCGTCGCCGTGCTTGAGCACGTTTCCGCTGTCGACGGACAACGTGTCCTCCGTCTCGGCGTTGTACGCCAGCTTGTCGCGCTTGTAGCCGATGCCCAAGACGAACATGGCGGCCAAGCCCGCTACCGTCAGGCCCGTAACGGCACCCGTGACCGGCTTCATGATCTGGGTCAGACCAACCATGGGGCTGACCTGCGGGTTCTCAACCTGGCCATGAGCCTTGACGCCGTACTTGAGAACCTGGACCACATGCAGGCCCCCGATTTCGTCCTCGCCGTAGACGCAAGCATCCGCAAAGCCCTTGCCCTGCAGGTACGCCACGCGCTCGCGGGCGATGGCCAGCATCTCCTCGCGGTCGCCGAACTTGAGGGCTTCGGGCTGGCACGTGGTTACGCATGCCGGCTGCATGCCCTGCT
Source organism: Paraeggerthella sp. (assembly GCF_048427265.1). Taxonomy (NCBI): domain Bacteria; kingdom Bacillati; phylum Actinomycetota; class Coriobacteriia; order Eggerthellales; family Eggerthellaceae; genus Paraeggerthella; species Paraeggerthella sp. The sequence continues at coordinate 5,358 of NZ_DBFOSR010000131.1, read as the reverse complement.
CGACGCGGTCGAGGCAGCCCGTGCACTTGTTGATCTTGCCGTTGGGACCGTGGTAGCGCGGCACGTCGAAAGGACATGCCGACTTGCAGTACTGGCACCCGATGCACTTGGACTCGTCAACGGACACGAAGCCCGTCTCCTCGTCCTTGGCAAGCGCGCCGCCCGGGCAGATGGTCGCGCACGGAGCGTCCGTGCAATGCTGGCACGAACGACGTCCGAACGACCACATAACCCCCTTGTCCCCGCCGGCCTCTTCATGGAAGCTGATCAAGAGACGCGTGTCGCCGTTCAAGTTCATCGGGCTTTGGTACGAACCCGTCCAAGGGTTGCCGTTCTTTTCCAGCGTGGAGGGCAGGTTGTTCCACATCTTGCACGCCACCTGGCACCCGCGGCACGCCGAGCACCGGGAGGAGTCGAACAGGATTGCTTTCTCAGTCATTTCTCATCCCCTCCCTTACGCCTTCTCAACGTCCACGAGGAACGCCTTGTACTCGGGTACGAACGTGTTGGGATCGCCCACGTTCGGCGGCAGGTCGTTCACCACGTCGCCCGTGCCGAACTCGCCCGCCCAACCGAAGTGATGGGTCATGCCCACCTGGTGAACCGTCTGGCCGTTCACGGTGAACGGCTTGAAGCGCGGCGTCACCAGCGCATGCACCTTGACCGAGCCGCGGTTGTTGAACACGCGCACCAGGTCGCCGTTGGCGATGCCCTTTTCGGCCGCCAGCTCTTCGGACATCTCGATGAACTGCTCGGGAGACGCCTCCAGCAAAGCCGGGCAGCAGCGGGTCTGGCCGCCGGTCTGCCAATGCTCGGTGACCGAGTAGGTGGTCACAGCGATGGGATACTGGCTGCGATCGCCCTTCTTCACCGACTCGTACTCGGCGAAGCGGATGCACGGCGAGTTCTGCGAGCCGTTCATCTGGTTGTCGGCCGGACTCTCGAAGGGCTCGTAATGCTCGGGAACCGGACCGTCGTTCATGCCGTAGCTGATCAGACGGGCGTTTTGCTCCCACAGCATGAAGAATGCCTTGTTGTTCGGCGGAACGGGAGTGCCGTTCTTCACCGTTACGAAGTCGGCCACGTCCACCTGGTCCCACTTCTCGCCGGTCCACTCGACCAGCTTCTTCTGGGGGTTCCAGGGCTTGCCCGCCAAGTCGGCGGACGCGCGGTTGTACAGGATGCGGCGGTTCGACGGCCAGCAGTACGCCCACTCGGAGTTCAGGCCGATACCCGACTTGTCCTCGGTGTTGCGGCGTCCGATAGGCTGTTCGGCCGGATCGAGCGGAGCCTTCTTGTTAGCCCAGAAACCAGTGTAGATCCACATGGCGCACGCCGTGGTGCCGTCCGCCTGCAGGTCGCCGTAGGTGCCCAGCAGGTCCACGTCGGCCTTGCCGAAGTCGGACGAGGCGATCTTGTAGCCGTTGAGGGCCCATGCCACGGGACGCGGATCGATCTTGCCGTCCACGTAGTAGTCCCACTTCGCGTTGAGAATGGGGGCCGGGTTCGCACCGCCCTCCTTCTTGTACAGATCCACGATGCTCGTCCACAGAAGGTCGCAGATCTCGTAGTCGGGCTTCGCTTCCTCCCACGGATCCACGGCCGCGTAGCGGTACTGCAGCCAACGACCCGAGTTCAGGATGATGCCGGGCTTCTCGTAGATCAACGCGGCGGGAAGGAAGTACACCGTCGTGTCGATCTGGGAGGCGTCCATGTCGGGAGCTTCCCAGAAGGTGGCGGATTCCGTGATAACCCAGTCGGCCACGACCAGCCAGTCGAGCTTCGCCATGGAGCGGCGCACGTTTCCGGCGTTCGGAGCGGAGTGGCACGGGTTCATGCCCCAGTTGAAGTAGCCCTTGATAACGCCCTTGTTCATCAGCTCGAACGAGCTCATGATGGTGTAGTCCGGGCTCTTGGGAACCTTCGGCCACCAGTCGTAGCCGTAGTCGTTCTCGACCGTGGCCGCGTCGCCCCACCATTCCTTGAGCGAGGACACCAGGAACTTCGGCTTGTTGGTGTAGTAGCCGTCGGCGTAGGTTTCCTTCTCGCACCAATCGCGCAGCGTGGGCGTGCCGTACTCGGTCGGCCACTTGAGGTAGGCCGGGTGCTCGTGCACCATCATGCCCATGTCGGTTGCGCCCTGCACGTTCGGCTCGCCGCGCATGGCGTTCACGCCGCCGCCCGGCATGCCCGCGTTGCCCAGCAGAAGCTGCAGGATGGACATGGCGCGGCAGTTCTGAGCGCCGTAGTGATGCTGCGTCTGGCCGAGCGCGTACAGGATGGTGCCGGACTTGTCGGGCGCGCCCGTTGCGGCGTACGTGGCGTACACCTTTTCGAGCAGGTCCTTGTCCATGCCGCAGATACTGGACACCGTATCCAGGTCATAGCGGGAATAATGCTTCTTGAACTGTTGGAACACGCACATCGGATCCTGGAGGGTCTCGTCTTTCTTGGGCGTTTCCAACGTCAGGGGCGTGAACGCCGGCGTGCCGGGCTTGTTCACCCACGCGTAGTCGCCCGCAGCCGAGGTGTCCCACTGCGTTTCGGACTCCACTTGGTAGTGCCAGCTATGGTTGTTGTACGTGGCCGTCTTGTCGTCGAAGCCCGAGAAGATGCCCGTGTTCACGTCGAACGAGTATTCGGAATCGAGCAGGTACGAGGCGTTCGTGTAGTTCAACACGTACTCGTGCTGCCATAGGTCGTTTTCGATGATGTAGTTGTACAAGCCGCCGTAGAAGGCGATGTCGGTGCCCGAGCGGATGGGGCAGTAGATGTCCGCCATCTCGGCCGAGCGGGTGTAGCGGGGGTCGACGACGATCCACGTCGCGCCCCGGTCGAGCGCCTTCTGCACCCATTTCGCGGAAACAGGGTGGTTCTCGACGTTGTTGGAGCCGATCGTCATGATGACGTCGGCGTTCTGGTAGTCGCACCAATGGCCCGTCATCGAGCCGCGACCGAATGAAGCTGCCAGACCGGCAACCGTGGGGCTGTGTCAAACACGAGCCTGGTTGTCGATGGCTATCACCCCTAACGAGCGCATCATCTTCAAGATGAGGTACTCTTCCTCGGAGTTCTGCTGGCTGCCGCCCAGGCTTGCGATGCCGGGCGTGCGGTTGACCGTGATGCCGTTGGACGTCTCCTCGAACGTGGCATCGCGCGTCTGCTTGACCCAGCGCGCGATCTCCGCAATAGCGTCGTCCCAGGTGATGTCTTCCCATGCGGAAGAACCGGGGCGGCGCACCAGCGGCTTCGTCTTACGGTTCGGGTTCTTGATGACCTCGCGCGTCCGAGGATCAACCACGTTGCGCAACTGGAACATCGTCGCGCCCTTCGGGCACAAGCCGCCCTGGTTGATGGGATGATCGGGGTCGCCTTCGAGGTTGATCAGCTCGCCGTCGCGCGTCGAGCAGATAACCCCGCACCCACCCGAGCAGTAACAGCAGATGTTCGTGTACTCCTCGGTGTTCACGAGCTTCCAGTCTGAAGACGGCTCTACCGCGAACGCCTCCGACTGAGAGGACAGCTCAAACGCCATGGTCGCAGCTGCCGCTGCGCCAGCGGCTTTGAAAAAGCCCCTGCGTGACAGGTTCATGTCCTCGTTCTCCTTCCTTCTCGTCCAGTGAATGCACGCTTCGGGAACCAACGAGCGAAACGGCGCCGAGGGCATGGGAGACGTCGTCTTGTTCGCATGGTGCCCGGTTCGCATGCAGGGCCGCGGGCAGCAGCCCTCCGCTGCCTCGCTGTCGCGATCGTACCATTTCGGCCGAAAGCCACCTCATCAGTTTCTGATGAAACGGGGGGCTTTATGCGCGTACATGCGTAACCGGGCTGTTTTTACTCGGTGAACGGCATTCCATCAAAAATGCCCTCTGACGAGGTGCGAAGGCCAACGGCGTGTTTCCGGTGGCAGACGGCGCGCAGGAAAACGGGAGCGGTAGCAGCGACCCTTCCGGGAGACGAACGAGGACTCGTCCGCGCATTGCATACAGCAAGAACGAGTTATTACAGGTCCTCGATGACCTTGGCGGAAACCACGTTGCTCGGCGATATGAGGATGGCGCCGACCTTGCCGATTTCCGGCGCGTCGACGTAGAAGGTTCCGGAAAGCGTTTCGCCCATGACGAACAGCCCCTCGTCCTGCGTCGACACCACGATGTCCACCCCGGATACTCCCTCGAGATGCGCCTTGTCGTTAGTCACTGCCACGATGAAGTCGACCTTGTGCTCGACGAAATACGCCACCTGCTTCTCGAGGGCGCGCTTCGACAGCGGGCGGTCCACGCTGAACACGCCGAACCGGTGCGCGCCTTTCTTGAGGATGGTGCCCTCGGCGTAGCGCTCGGGAGATTCCGTATCCAGCTCGAACACCGTAGCGCCCTTGCCCTCGTAGCTTGCACGGGCTTCCTCGACCGTCAACGGCTTCTTCGCTTTCGATGCCGTAGAACTGGCCGCCGACGACGCCGTTTCAAGCGCGCTGTTCTTGCGAGCCGCTTCGTCAAGCGCCTCGGGCTTCGCGCGCGCGGCATCGGCCTCGGAAGCCGAAGCAGCTGCCGAAGCCGCCGATTGCTCGCCCTCGGGGCTCTTGGACGCTTCGGACTCTTGGGGAGAAGCCGACCCGACGCCCGCGTCCGGGACAAGCGCATCGTCAGCATCGGGGTCCTCGGGCGGGACCGTGCCCGCGTACACGATGGCCGTGTAGCCGTCCATGTTGCCGAACGTGTCGTCGATGTTGGAAGCCGCAACGTTCCACGAATGCCCGGCGACCAGGTACCATCCCAAGCCGCCCAAACTGAGCACGATCAAGGCGGCGAACACCGCCAGCGCTATTTTTTCACGTGATTGAGGAGACATAATGCCGGTTATTATACCCTTGCGCGCGCAGGCCGGCGGCGGATGCGCAAACCAGACAGAATCTCGACAGGTTCCAACGTTGGCGCGCGCCTTTGCCGATACGTCCGACCAAGGCGCGCGCTAACCTGCTACCAGCACTTTTCGTAGACCACCCTGCGTTTCACGCGGCCCAGCCTATCGCGTATCTCGATATCGCCGCAGAACACGTAGCCGCACTTCTCAAGCAGGGCGCGCATGGGCTGGTTCTCGGGGTACACGTCGGCGCGCACGCTGCGCCGCCCGGCATCGCGCGCGATGCGCTCCGCCGTGCCCAGGATATAGGCGCCCACGCCGCACCGGCGCGCCTTCTCCTGAACGCACACCCAGTGCAACGCGGCGTAATCAGGCTCGCCATCAGGCGGCTCGGGCGAATCGGTGAGCCATCGCGCGCCCGTCGCGCGCCCGTACGCGGGATCTCCCGCCGGGTTTACCGCGAACATGCCCAGCACGCGCTCGGCGGGCTTCTCC
>NZ_DBFOSR010000130.1:0-3142 GCF_048427265.1 Paraeggerthella sp. | reverse complement strand
TGTACGGGTTGCGGGCGGACGGCGAAACGGAGCGGAGCGAAACGGAACGGGACCCGCGTGCGCCGGAATCTCGTCGAGCGGAGGTCGCTGCGGCGGCTGGATCGGCTCCGGCGAACGTGCTTTTGCCGCCAAGCTCGTATCGGGAGGGACCGTGCGCACGAAAAACCGCCCTCGCTGGCAGCTTTTGACGGTTAGGGGTCGTTTGATCCGGCGTACCGGGCGCCTGCGTAAGCGCAGCGAAACAGCTCAACGCTGTGACCAGGTAAGATGGAACCCGAGCCAAGGGACGGCGAAAGCGGTGCCCGAATCGACAACCCCTAACCGTCAAAACCTGCCAGCGAGGGCGGTTTTTCGTGCGCACGGTCCCTCTCGATACAAGCTTGGCGGCAAAAACACGTTCGCCGGAGCCGATCCAGCCGCCGCAGCGACCTCCGCTCGGCGAGATTCCGGCGCACGCGGGTCCCGCTCCGTTTCGCTCCGCTCCGTTTCGCCGTCCGCCTGCAACCCGTACATACAAAAAGGCCGCGACGCCCATCGGGTGCCGCGGCCTTTCACGTGCGAAATCTTGAAGCGTTACGCCACGTTCGTCTTCGGAGCCAACTTCTCGCTCGATTTGCCGAAGAACACCTCGTACCAGCACAAGAAGCAGTAGATGTTCCAGATGCGCATCATCTTGAGCTTGCCGCGGCCCTCGACCGTGGTGAAGTCCGCCGACTTGTGGTCATCGAGCATCTGCACCAGATAATCCACATTGAAGAACTCCTGCGCGGCCTCCCCCGTGAACGCCTCCTTGATGCGGTTGTAGTACTCGTCCGTTTGCAGCCACACGGTCAGCGGCGTGATGAACGGCTGCTTGGGCATGTGCGCGACCTTTTTCTGGAAGCCCAGCTTGCTCGCCGCCACGCGCAGGGCGTACTTGGCGTGCTCGTCGGTCACGCGGCAGGCAGTGGGCAGCTGCAGCGCCACGTCGAGCACCTTCTTGTCCAAGAACGGAACGCGCAGCTCAAGCGACTGGGACATGGACATCTTGTCGGCCTTCAGGCAGATGTCGAACGGCATATAGCTGACCATGTCCACGTACTGCGTCTGCGTGATGATGTCCAGGCCCTGGTCCGCCACGGCGTCGAAGTGCGGCTTGCACCACTCCCACGGTTTGCAGGGGCCTTCGTAGTTGCGCAGCACATTGGGGATTTCGTCCCACATGTAGTTCATGCTGGCGCGCTGGTAGCTCTTCTCCGGCCCGCCCGACCCGCGCATGGCGAAGCGGCGGCCGTGGAACGTCGGCAGTTTCTCGGCCACGGCGCCGGCGGCGGCGCGCAAAGGACGCGGCACCTTGAAGTACTTCTCGAATTCGTACTGGTCATGATAGATCCAGTAACCGCCGAACAACTCGTCGGCTCCCTCTCCCGACTGCACCACCTTCACCTGCTCGCGCGCCAGCTTGCTCACGAAGAACAGCGGAATGGCGCTGGGCGCGCCCAACGGCTCGTCCATGTGGTACTGCTCGGTGGGCACGATGTCCAGGAATTCCTGGGCGCTCACCTGGGTTTGGAAGTTCGGCAGGTTCGCCCACTCGGCGAACGCCGTCGCATCGTCCAGCTCGTTGAGCTTGATCTCGAAATCGGACTGAGCGGCGATCTCGGCCATCTTGTCCTCGCAGCCGATGTCGTAGCCCACCGAGAACGTCTTGATGTCGGGCGCATGCTGCCCCATGCAGTACGCCGCCAGCGAGCTGTCGATGCCGCCCGACAGGAAGCTGCCGATCTCCACGTCGGCTATCTCGTGCGCAGCCACGGACTCGTCGAACACGCGGTTGATCTCGTCGGCCCATTCCTCCAGGCTCTTCGAGTCATCGATCTTGTACGTGATCTTGTAGTAGCATTCCGTGCGCAGCTGGCCGTTCTCGAGCACCATGAAGTGACCGGGCAGAAGCTTGTGCACGTCCTTAAACATGGTTTGGGAATCGTTCATGTACTCGAAGCACAGATACTGCGGCAGCATCTCGCGGTTGAGTTCCTTTTTGAACGCCGGGTGCGCCAAGAACGCCTTGATCTCGCTTCCGTAGATCAGGCGGTCGCCCGCATGCTGGTAGTAGAACGGCTTAATGCCGAAGATGTCGCGTGCACACACCAGGCGCTTGTTCGGCGCATCCCAGATGGCGATGGCGAACATCCCGCGCAACTTCTCGAACACACCGGTGCCCCACGCCTCGTAGCCGTGCACGATAGTCTCGGTGTCTCCGTTGGTCTTGAAAACGTAGCCGAGCGCCTCAAGCTCTGCGCGCAGCTCCTGGAAGTTGTAGATCTCGCCGTTGAACGTGACGGTCACGGTGCCGTCGGCGTTCTGCATGGGCTGGCGGCTGCCCTCAAGGTCGATGATGGACAGGCGGCGAAAGCCCATCGCAATGTCATCGGTGACGAAGAATCCCTCGTCGTCGGGCCCGCGGTGGGCGATGCGATCCGCCATGTCCTTGACCACGGCCTTGTTCGTCTCCTGGTCGTAGTCGACCGCGGTGAATCCCACGAATCCGCACATGTAGCTGGCTCTCCTCCTGCGTACGCGCCGCCTTGTCCGCGCGGCACGGGTTTACGTCGTTAACGTTCGATATAATACGCCACCCGTTCCCCTCCTGCTTGCATTTCACGAAACCCGCAGGGAGCGCAAGAACGAGCGATTTATCGTAAACTGGAAGAACAAGACCGGCCGACCCTGAGTCCAAGCATCCCGCTCAAGAGTCGGCTTCAAAGCTCGCATGCAGCAAAGGACAGCGATGAAACGCTCTGGACTGATCGCAATGATCGCACTTGCCGCCCTCCCCCTTGTCACGACAGGGCTCGCCGTCCTGTTCGCTATGCCCGATACCGTTCCGCTCCATATAGGCGCAAACGGCGTCGACCTCATCGGTTCCAAATACGAAGCGTTTGAAATGGGCTTCCTCATGACGGGCTGCTGCGCACTGTTCGCCGTCATGTACGCGTTCATGGACAAGCTAGCTGCGATGGGCCTTGTACACGGCACCGACGCACACGGAGGGCGCACCCTTCTCCTCTTCACCCAGATAAGCATGAACGCCATCCAGGTCTTTCTACTTTTCTTGATGTCTTTCGACATGCAATAAGGGACCGGCGCGGCGCGGGAGCGC
>NZ_DBFOSR010000129.1:0-22287 GCF_048427265.1 Paraeggerthella sp. | reverse complement strand
CATACGTTCTGGAACAAACGCTTTCTCAGTCCCGTTTCCCCCGTAGCGAAAATCGCCACCGTGTGGTATCGCCTTTCATGATACGTATTTGATCAGGTAAAACAAGAATATCAAGCTAACGATTATTGCCATCTTGACGCTTTTGGAATCGGTTTCGTACACTGGCGCAACCGGTAAGGGGAATCTGCAGATCCTTCGCAATCGAACATGTGAAACAGTCGTGCTTTGGAAAGGATCGGCCATGGAGGGCATGAAACGTACCGTAGAGGCAAGCGCTGCAAAGCAATTTACTCGTCGCGAGGCGTTGTTCGCTGGCGGCGTCGTGACAGTCGGCGCGTTGGCGAGCAGCTTGCTTGGGGGTTGTTCAGGCGCGGCGTCATCGTCGTCCGCAGAATCATGGGATAAGGAAGCGGACTTGGTAGTCGTAGGCGCTGGGACAGGATTGTACACTGCGCTTCGAGCACGTGAAGAAGGACTGAGCGTTATCGTGCTGGAAAAGGGTGCGAAGCCCGGTGGCTCTACCCTGTACTCGTCCTCGGTGGTTTGGGCTCCTGCGAACAAGCTTATGGAGCAGAACGGTGACAAGGACTCGAAAGCGGACGCACTCGCGTACCTTGCAGCAGGATCGGGCGAAACGTACCTTCCTGATCATGCTGAAGCTTTCGTAGACAATGTGAACATCGCTCTAGACAACGTGACGCGCCTAGCAGGCGTCGAATGGGTGTATTGGGCACCCGGTATCGACTACCGCTCTGATCTGCCGGGAGGAAGGACCATAGGGCGCTCTCTCTGCCCCAAGGTAGAAAAAGATCAGGCAATCGCCGGAGTTCTGGGCGGCGCCCTTGTATCGAGCGCGGAAAAAGCAGGCGTTGAAATCATGGCGAAAACTCCGGCAACCCAGCTTGTCACGCGCGTTTCTGACGATGGTTCCACCGAAGTGCTTGGCGTGGTCGCAAAGGACGGCAAGAGCGAAATGAAAATTCGCGCCAAACGGGCGGTCGTCATGTCGTCGGGAGGGTTCGATTGGAACGAATCGATGATGAAAACCTATCTGCGCGTCCCCGCGTTGTATAGTTGGGGCACGCCGGACGGCACCGGCGACGGACAGCGAATGGCTATGAAGGCGGGCTGCGATCTTAGCTTCATGAACGAAGCTTGGCTTTCGCCCGGGTACAAGGTCGAGTACGAAGAAGCTCGGGCTATGGGAGCGAGCAAGCTTTCAACGGCTATTCGCGACGATTGCAAGCGCGGGGTGATCTACGTCAACAAGCACGGAAAGCGATTCACGAACGAATGCTCCAACTACGATTCCGTAGGCAGGTCGTTCTGCGCTTTGGAGAACGGGGTTGAGCCTCGCGGTTGGCAGAACCTTCCCGCGTTCGCGATAGCCGACCAGGCTGCGGTCGATACGTATGGGCTGAACGGCGGAAAGCCCGGTCAGCCGGGGGCGGCGTTCAAGCAGTACGGCTCCATCGAAGAACTTGCCCAGGCATGCGGCATCGATGCTGCGGGTCTTGCCGAGGAGCTTGTCCGATACAACGACCATGCGCGGAACGGTTCGGATCCCGATTTCGGTCGCGGGCAAGACTACTATGGACAGCACTACGTGGGTGGCGACTCGAACTACGAAGGAGCGGCTCGCACGCTTGCTCCACTGGAAACCGGTCCTTTCTGGGCGGCTGAAGTGGTTCCCGTTGTGCTTGGAACCATGGGCGGGATGAAAATCGCCGCAAACGCTCGGGTTTTGGATACGGACGGTAACGAGGTTAAGCGTTTATTTGCTCATGGCAACTGTGCGGGGGTTGGCTGTGGAGGGGCGTTTTATGCAGGAGGCGGCGGCACGTTGGGCCCCTCTCTGGCGTTCGGTGAAATCGCCGCGGCCCAGCTTTCTTCGCTCGAAGCCTGGTCGTAAAAGTTACTGCATGCCATGGGAGGTGCAGCCCTCCCATGGCATGAGGGAGCGGAGGGGTCTGTGTCTTTGGGGTTTTTAAGCAGTCCGGAGTTTCAGCTTCTGCTTTCGGCAACGGCGCGCCGCCCCATGCTGAAAAGCGAGCTTGATCGCCGGTTCGTACCGGACGGTTATACAGCGGACGAAATATGGGAAGCGTTGACGGCCATCCGACGTGGCCAGGCGTTTTACGGGCCGATCGTCGAATTCACTCCCGAGGGAGTTCGTAAGAACTGGCATACGGTTCCAGCGACGTTGCAGTATTCGTTACGCCAGATAGCTCGTAAAACGCAACGGGGATCGTTTCTTGATCTTCTTATATCGGAGCGCGCCGGGTGTCGCTTTGTGACGCAGTATTACATAGAGGAAGCCGTTGCGAACTTAAAGCACGATGGGTTTGAAACGGACTACGAGAGCGTTCGTGCGGCAATATTCGGCGAGCGTGCATGCATGACCTTCGCGGAGCGGCTTGCGGTGAACTTTCATTCTATTATGAGGGATTTGCCTGCGTACGAAGAGCTCCCCTTCGACGAATCGGTCATTATGCGTTTGTACCAGGACCTTACCGAAGGGCTTTCGGATGAGGATCTTCCTGCTCCGGGTACGGTGTCCTTGTTGGATCAGCATGTTGTTTCGGCTCGAGACAACGGCGTGCTGGATATCATCGTTGCCACCGGAAACGACTTGAACACCGAGCCGGTTCAAGATCCCATTATGGTGTCGATGCTGGTGAACTGCCATTTCTGGAGGCTTTCACCGCTTCCGTCGTGCAATAACCTCATGGGGTGCATAGCCAGCCGGTTCTATCTGCTTAAAAAAGGGCTTCCTGCGTTTCGCTTCCTTCCGAAAACGAAGATTCTGGAAGATTGGAGCATGGGAAGCAGTTTTTCAGGAAGCGCTCGCTACTCTTTGAGAGAGTCGATCGTGGCGGACGGGGCTGCTACGGATTGGACGGCGTACTACGATTCGTTTATGTCCATCATGTTGCACATGCTTCAGCTTATGGAGGAATCCCTTGCAAACCTCAAGGAGTCAGATGATTTGATCCTTGCGCGCATTGCGGCTTCGGATGGATTCAATCATCGACAGAAAACCCTGTTGAAACGCGCGGTTCTTGCACCCGAGACGGAATTCGCCATATCGGAACATCGCGCTGCGCATGGAATCGCGTACTCGACAGCACGGACCGATTTCGAAGATTTGGTTGCTCGGGGGCTGCTTGTTCGAACTACGAGGGCTACGGCGAACGTGTACTTGAGCGCACCCGACTTGCGGGTATCGTTCGCTCGGCTGATCGAGCGATCCGCATCGGAAAAAGCTGCGTTGTGATTTGGGCGATCAGCAAGAATAGCAATGGCGGAGGCGGTAGGATTTGAACCCACGAACGCGTGAACGTTAACAGTTTTCAAGACTGCCGCCTTCAACCACTCGGCCACGCCTCCGCATTTTTGGTCCTGGGGCTTTGCGCGATTGGTTTGGCGAACGCGTTTGGGCTTGCTTGTTTCACGTGAAACAATGATATTTGAGCCGCTCCAGCATTCTGGCCATGCGAAAATCGCGTTGAATCCCTGAACGATTGGTAGGATACCATATAATATGCGACATGACCGATGAAGACTACATGCGTATGGCTCTTGCCGAAGCGCGCCGTGCCGAACAGTTGGGCGAAGTTCCTATCGGCGCCGTTGTCGTATACCAGCCTATTGATCCCGCTACCTGCAAGCCGTTGGCTGATCCGGTGGTTATTTCTCGGGCTTGCAATATGAGGGAAACGACGAAAGACCCAGCTGGGCATGCGGAGTTTTTGGCTATGAAGCAGGCTGCTGAGTATCTAGATGCATGGCGTCTGACAGGTTGCACGGTGTACGTGACGCTTGAACCCTGCATTATGTGCGCTGGGCTGATGCACCAAGCGCGCGTCGATCGGTGCGTCTTTGGCGCTCCTGATCCGAAAGCTGGTGCGACGGGCACGTTGTACTCCGTCAACGCTGACGAACGGCTTAACCATACCTTCGAGGCGACTTCCGGCGTCCTTGCCGACGAATGCGCCCAGATACTACGCGACTTCTTCGCAAGCAAAAGAAAGAGGCGAACGAAACCTTTATGACGAATACGACCGAGCTTCCGGAATCCAGCCCCGTTTCTTCAGGTGCGGAAGGGCCCTCTTCTCGTGCAAACGACCCGCATGTTGTTGATATGTTCGAGGTTGCGCGCATCGCTCAGGGGGTGGATGTCGCCTCGTTCAATGCCTTCGGCTCCGTTAAGCTGGTTGCTCCTGCGAAGGTGAACCTGTACCTCGATATAGGCGAACAGCGCGCGGACGGATACCACGAGGTTACTACCGTCATGCATGCGCTGTTGCTGCATGACGTCTTGCGCATGAAAACCGCCCCGGCGGCGCCGGGTGCGGGATTGGCGGTTGATCTGGCTTCACGCTCGTGCGAGGGACTTGCGCCGCTCGACGTTGCCCCTTCAGACAATATCGTGAGCAAGGCTATTCGCCGTTTCGCCGCCGCGCTTGGGCGGCAGCAAGACGAAACGATTGTGGTAAGTATCGAGAAGCACATTCCCGCAGAAGCCGGTCTTGGGGGCGGGTCTTCCGATGCCGCTGCCGCTTTGGTGGGCGCGGCGCTCTTATGGGGCGTTCCGACCGACGATGCTTTGATTGAGGAAACCGCTCGGTCACTCGGTGCCGATGTGGCGTTTTTCTTGCACGGCGGCTGCGCGTGCTTGACCGGCGTAGGGGATGTGCTTGACCATAAGCTGACGCCCATGAACGGGCCGGTGGTGTTGATCAAGCCTGAAGGGGGCGTTTCGACGGCCGCTGCTTATCGCGCCTTTGATAAGAACCCTTCGTTCGTTTCAGCCGATCAACGTGCTATTGCATTACGTGCCACGCGTGCGCAGGATGTCCCCTTGATCAATAACTTGGTGCCGGTCTCCGAGGAGATGCTTCCGGCTCTTGCGGATATTCGAACATGGGCAAGCTCTCATGAGGATGTGGATGCCTCGCTCATGTCCGGCAGCGGATCCGCCGTGTTCGCGATGTGCAAGTCGATCGATGCCGCAACGCGCGTGGCAGCGCAGGCTCGAAGCCGGGGTTGGTGGGCTCGCTCGACAACCTTCGGTCCTTCGCGTGCGGCTTCCGTTCCGGTGAGATAGGTTCCCGGCCCGCTTGATGCGGGACTGGGGCGATTGATCGGCGAGTCTTACCGTAAGGGAACGGTTACAGAATAGTGGCGTACGATAGTCTCGTTTCCAGCGATGGTAGAATGAGCCGTACGCATTAGCAAAGGAGAGCTATGGACATCGTATGGATCGTCGTGCTTGTCATTGTCGTTGTGCTTGCTTTGGCTGTTATCGGGTTGTACAACAACCTGGTCAAGCTGCGCAACATGGTGGACAACGCCTGGGCACAGATCGACGTTCAACTGCAGCGTCGTTTGGATCTTATCCCCAATCTTGTTGAGACCGTCAAGGGTTATGCTTCGCACGAGCGCGGTACGCTCGACGAGGTCACGCAGGCTCGCGCAGCCGTCATGAACGCCGGCACTCCCGAAGGGAAAATGCAGGCTGATGGCATTTTGACCGGGGCCCTGAAAAGCCTGTTCGCCGTTGCGGAGGCATACCCCGACCTGAAGGCGAACGTGAACTTTCAACAGCTGCAAGCAGAGCTTTCCAACACGGAAGACAAGATCAGCTACATGCGCCAAAGCTATAACGACACGGTCATGAAGTTCAACACCGCTATTCAGACGTTTCCTGCCGTGCTTATTGCCGGTATGATGGGTTTCAAGGAGCGTCAGAGTTTCGATGCCGCGTCGGGCGCGGAAGTGGCTCCCCAAGTTCAATTCTAGCAAGGGCAGCCCCTCGTTTCGTGTCTGGGACGAGGGGCTTTTGTTCTATACCGGGATCGTGCTGCTGAGTTTTGACGATTGACGGGGTCCGGTACAACGACCCGGCTCGATGCGTCCTGCTCCCCTTCCCTGGTTTGTCAGACGGAGCGGTTTATGGGCAAGCGCGAAGATCGACAATCGAAAACGTTTGACCGCCTTCTGGATTCCTCGGGCGTCTTTGCCGTTGTCGCGTTGATTCTGGTGGCGTTTTTGGTTGGCTTCTACGTTGTTCTGTCTATAAACATGAATGAGATAGACCAGCGAACCGAGCGGTTGAAAGACCACCCCTACGCGGTGACGCTGGCCGCTGGTCGGGCTGAGACGTATCTGATGTCCATGAGAACGCTCGACGATCGCCTGGGTTTCGCGCGCACTCCTGAAACCGTGGAGAGCGTTCGGGTTGAGTTCGAGGAAATCGACCAGCAGATGATCAAAGAGCTTGAGCAGGTTTCCGATCGGTTCATCGCCGCTCCTGAACTTGCCGTCGAGCTCTCGAACCGCTACGAAGAGTTCCGTCTACAACAGCAAGAGCTCATCGATATGAGCTTGGGCGATGCGAGCGATCATGATGTAGCTCGCTTCCTTTCCGACAATATCGACCCGCGCATCAACCACATGCTAACGATCAACACCGAGATCATCGACGTTGCGTCCGAATCGTTTGACAGGACGTACGCTCAGATAGCCGATGCCCGGAAAGAGGCTATAGACACGGCAACGGTTCTCTTGAGCGTGTTCGTCGTTGCGCTCATCCTGTTCATCATTGTGATCATGCGGAAAAACAATCAACAACGTGCGCTCCAGGAAAGCCTGAGCTGCGCGCTTGAAGCTGCGCAGGAAGCCAACGAGGCGAAGTCGAGGTTCCTGTCGAACGTGTCCCACGACATTCGCACGCCCTTGACCGCGATCATCGGGCTGGCGAACATAGCCAGCGAGCACGAGGATGACCGCGAGCGCGTAGGGGAATCTATCAACAAGATAAAACTCTCCTCGCATCATCTTTTGAACCTGGTCAACGACGTGCTGGACATGAGCAAGATAGAAAGCGGGCAAATCGATCTAACCCGCGCGACGTTCAACGTGTGCAATTTGGTGGAGATGATGGTTTCCATCGTTCGCCCGCAGGCCGATACGAAACAACTTTCGTTCGAGGCGGTCAATTGCTCGCTTGGGCGCACGCTGGTGGTTGGCGACGAGATGCGCGTAAGTCAGATTTTGGTCAACTTGCTGGGCAATGCGGTGAAGTATACGGAGCCGGGCGGTCACGTGTGGTTCTCGGCGGCCCGTATGCCGTTCGGCGAAGTGGCGGAAGAGTTGAACCTGAACGAGCAGGATGCCCAGAAAACCTGCGTAGTTCGCTTTGTGATCGAGGACGACGGCATAGGGATGTCGTCGGATTTCGTTGAGCGCATGTTCGATCCGTTCGAGCGGGAGGAGCGCCCATCGCGTCTTGCGGTGGAGGGAACGGGTTTGGGGATGTCTATCGTGAAGAACCTGATCGATGTTATGAACGGGTCCATTAAAGTGGAGAGCGTTCAAGGGAAGGGTTCGAAGTTCACGGTGGATCTTCCCTTCGAGATGCAGGAGGAGGCCTCGGCGGACGCCGAAGATCTTTCGACGGCGCCAGACGACGCAGAACTGCCTGATGGCGGCCGTTCGGCTGATTGGGCGCGCGTACGGGTTCTGCTTGTTGAGGATAACGACATCGTGGGAGAAATCGCCGAGGAGTTCATCAAGAGCACGGGCGCTTCGGTCGATCGCGCTTGGGACGGTCTTGAAGCGGTCGAAACGTTGAGGTCGGCACCGGAAAACTATTATGACCTGGTGTTCATGGATATACAAATGCCGCGCATGGACGGTTTGGAGGCCGCTCGCGCAATCGTGGAGGAAAGCTCTTGCGCGCATCGTTCGCATCCGCCGATTATTGCCATGACGGCCAATGCGTACGTCGAGGACAGAAAACGTGCTTCCGAGGCGGGGATGGACGGCTATGCGGTCAAGCCAATCGGAAAAGACGAGATCGTACGGCTGCTTGAAACGCACGTGAAACCACGGAGCGCCCGTTAGAATCGATGAGCCTTCGCGCGGCCTCTTGCGAGTCTGGTATGATGCGGAATCAAGGAGTTCGTACAAGCAAGGCGCTTGCTGTTCTGAGAGAGGAGTTCCGTCATGATCGCCCGCTTATCGCGCATCGCTGTGCTGTTGGTTGTTTTGGCGGTGGTCGCGCTGGTGGTCTATCTTGTTGCCACGTATCGCTACTCGCCAACCCGTGCGAAGGAAATCCTCATCAAACTGTTCACGGCTATCACGGGCGTTCTTTCCTCGTTCTTTGGATTGTTCAGCCTGTATGCGTGGTTCGAGCACAATGTGGGCGTGTTCGATCTGGCGTTTAGCTTTTTACTTACCGCTTTGGTTGCGCTTGGCGTGACACAGGTATGCCGCGCTGTTTTCCTCAAGCATCATCCGGCGTACCGCAAAAAGCCGATGAAGGCGAAACGGATCGGCTCGCGCTTCAGGGGCCGCCGAGGCTGATCGGCTGTACTCGTTGGTATTCGAGCGGACCTGCGCAACAGCGGGTCCGCTTGTTTTCCAACCCATTCGTAACTGCTCTTTTTCGATCCGCCTTCCTTTTCGTACTGGCCCCTGTTTCGATCGGGGTCAGTCATACGATGGCATTCGTGCAACGTATGGTTCCGGCGCTTGCCGGCGCTGGCGATGGGAAAGGAAGGGTTCGCATGAGGTACACCAACGGCAACTACGAAGCGTTCGCTCGGCCTAGAAAACCCAAGGGAGTCGATGACAAGTCGGCGTATTTGGTAGGCGGCGGCCTTGCCGGTTTGGCAGCTGCGGTGTTTTTGCTACGCGACGGACACATGCAGGGCAATCGGATTCATGTATTTGAAGAAACGGCTGTTCCGGGAGGATCTTTAGACGGTAAGGCGGTGCCGCTTGACGGATTTGTGACGCGCGGCGGCCGCGAGATGGAGAACCACTTCGAGTGCTTATGGGATTTGTTTCGATCCGTTCCATCGCTTGAGGTGGAACATGCGTCAGTGCTCGATGAATTCTACTGGCTTGATCACGACGATCCGAACTCCTCCAACTGCCGCATCATTCACGATCGCGGGTGCCAGGTTGAAGACGATGGCGACTTCACGCTTTCCAAGAAGGCGAAAAAAGAGCTGATCGAGCTATGGATGGCTTCCGAGAAATCGCTCGAAGGCAAGCGCATAGAAGACGTTTTCACCGAGGAGTTCTTCAAATCGAACTTCTGGCTGTACTGGTGCTCGATGTTCGCGTTCGAGCGTTGGCATTCCGCTATAGAAATGCGCCGCTACATCATGCGCTTCATTCACCACGTCAAGGGGCTTCCTGATTTCACCGCGCTTAAGTTCACGCGCTTCAATCAATACGAATCGCTGGTCAAGCCCCTGGTTTCGTACTTGAAGGAGAACGGCGTCCGGTTTGAGTGCCATGCGCGGGTCGTTGATGTTCGCGTTGACGTTTCCGACGACGCGAAGGTCGCCCGCGAGCTGGTGGTGGACCGCAGCGGTCGCATCGATCGCATAGGGCTGACGGAAAACGATCTGGTGCTGATCACGAACGGATCCATAACAGAAAGCTCCACGCAAGGCAGCCATTTCGATCCGGCTCCCGTCACCCATGAGCTGGGCGGCAGCTGGACGTTGTGGAAGCGGTTGGCCGAGCAATCGCCCGAGTTCGGCAACCCTGACGTGTTTTGCGAGAACCTGCCCAAGGAAAGCTGGTTCGTTTCCGCAACGGCTACCTGGCAGAACAGCAAGATCGATCCGTATATAGAGCGATTGACGAACCGGGGCCTCAGGACCGGAAAGGTTGTGACCGGCGGCATCGTTACCGTGAAGGACTCCAACTGGCTTATGAGCTTCACGATACATCGTCAGCCTCATTTCAAGGAACAGCGTCCTGACCAGACGGTCATGTGGATCTACGGCCTGCTGTCGGGCGTTCCCGGCAACTACGTCAAGAAACCCATCGAGGCGTGCAGCGGCCAGGAAATCGCGCAAGAGCTGCTGTACCATTTGGGCGTTCCTGAATCTCAAATCGAGGCTATGGCGCACGATGATTGCACGGTGATACCCGTGTACATGCCGTTCATCACGTCTTACTTCATGCTGCGCAAGCCGGGGGATCGTCCTTTGGTGGTTCCCCAGGGATCGAAGAACCTTGCGTTCATCGGCAATTTCGCTGAAACCGAGCGCGACACGGTTTTCACGACCGAGTATTCCGTGCGCACCGCCATGGAGGCGGTGTACCAATTGCTCGACGTGGAGCGCGGCGTGCCTGAGACGTTCGCGTCTGCGTACGATGTGCGCGCCCTTGCGAGGTCTCTGTACTATCTGTCGGATCGCAAGAAGCTTGTCGACATGGATCTTCCCTTTGTGGAGCAGCGAATTGTCGATTCGTTCGTCAAAAAGACCGAGAACACTTACATCGGCGATATTCTCAAGAAAAGCCATTTGGCGTAAGCGTTCGGCGTATGCTGCGTTGCTTGCCGCTCGGCTTCGCTTGGGCCAAGCATCGTGCGGCCGGTTTGCACCTGAGGGGCGGTGCACTGGTACCTATCCGTTGCCGTAGGGAAACCGGTTGGACGATATAATGAAGCCCGGCAGTTGAAAAACTGTCGGGCTTTTGAAGTTGGTGGCGGAGAGCTGGGGATTCGAACCCCAGACACCCTTTTGGGGTGTACTCGCTTAGCAGGCGAGCACCTTCGGCCTCTCGGTCAGCTCTCCACAATATAATAGGTGCGGTTTGCTATGATACCGTGACCACCTCCAAGTTGCAAGGAGCATGATTGTGCAAAACATGAGCGGTACGCAACTCCACATTTCCTTCGCTATGCAGCGCAGGCGATTCGCGCTTGCATTCGCCTGCCTGATCGCCTTAGCCGTGGGCGTTCTGGCGTGCTCGCCGGCCTATGCCGACGCGAAGTCGTACACCATGCCTAAGGTTGATATTCAGGCGCAAGTTGAAACCGATGGGTCCTTGCATGTGGTGGAGCAGCGCGCATTCGACTTCAGCGGCGATTTCACGGCTGTATGGTGGGAGCTCGGCAGCGGTCTTCCGTCGAACGCGTCCATCAAGATCAACGGCATGCGCATGGGCCAGCTTGGCGCCGACGGATCCATTTCGGGCGAATGGACAACGCTCAAAGACGTGCCGTTCGTGCTGGGCTGGCGCGAATCGGGCGGACCTGGCACGGATGCGTACTCGTTCGACGAGCCGAAGAACACCGTGTACGCGTTCTTCAACCAATCCGATACGCAGGCGATGATAGAGCTTGACTACACGGTGGTCAACGGCGCGCAAGCCTATGGAGACGTGGGAGAGGTGTACTGGAAGTACATAGGGTCCCAATGGGCCGAAGCGTCCGATAACGTGACGATGACCCTTGCGCTGCCGGTGCCTCAGGGAACCGAGGTGAAAGCGGGCGATAACGTGCGCGCTTGGGGCCACGGCCCGCTTGACGGATCGGTGTCGGTCAATGCGGATGGATCCGTTACGTACAAGGTCCCCCATGTGTCGGCCGGGCAGTTTGCCGAAGCGCGCGTTGTGTTTCCCGTGAAATGGCTCACGAACCTTTCAGCAAAAGATGCCGCTGCGCACGGTGGGGCCATGCGTCTTGATACGGTGTTGAAAGAAGAGCAGTCGTGGTCTGACCAAGCGAACGTTCAGCGCACCATGTCGCTTGCATTCATCGTGGGCTGCGGTGTGATAAGCGTTTTGCTGCTGCTTTGGGGCTTGTGGTCGTATCGTCGGTACGGTCGCGAGCATGAACCTGACTTCAAGGACGAGTATTGGCGCGACGTTCCCGATTCTGCCGTGCACCCTGCGGTGATCGGTCGCCTGTGGCGTTGGGATCGCGAAAACCAGGATGATTTCTCGGCTACGCTCATGCATCTGGCTCATATCGGTGCCGTGCGCATCGATGCCGGCAGTTATGACGAGCCGGGTTTGTTCGGATCGTCCAAAACGAAGGGCGACTACTATATAACCAAGCTGCCCGCCGCCGACGCGGTGGCCGATCCTATCGACCGTGCGGCGCTCGACCTTCTGTTCGGCCGGGTTGCCGAAGGCCGCGACTCGCTGTGGTTCGGCACGATCGAAACGTACGGCAAAGACCATCCTCAAGAGTTGCTTGACGCTATGCAGTCGTGGCAGGGAACGCTGTCCGCCGCAACGAACAGCCAGGATTTCTTCGAAGCAAAGGGCAAGCGCTATCAGGGGTATCTGATTGCCCTTGCCGTAGTGATGGCCGTTGGCGGCGTGGCGATTTGGTTGATGATGGAGAACTTCATACCTCTCATCTTCATGCTTCCCGTGGCTATTGCCTTGGGCATTATCGCCAACTACATGCCGCGCCGAAGCGTGCGTGGAAACAACCTGATCGCGCGTTGCAAAGCGCTGCGCAACTGGTTGCGCGATTTCTCGTCGCTTGACGAGCGCCCGCCCACCGACGTAAAAGTGTGGGGCGAGTTCATGGTGTATGCGTACTTGTTCGGCGTTGCCGACCAGGCTATCAAGCAGCTGCAAACCACCATGCCGCAATTGTTCGAGTACGACGGATCCTTGGGCGTGTCCTACATGCCGTGGTGGTTCTGGTACACGGGCGGGCATACGTCGACCGGCGTTGCCATGCCTGCGGTGGGCGATCTGTTCCAATCGTCCATGGCTAACACCTTGTCGTCGGCTCAGGCCGCCCTGTCCGCTGCAAGCGGGGACTTCTCAAGCGGCGGCGGATTCGGTGGAGGGTTCTCGGGCGGCGGAGGTGGCGGCTTCGGCGGAGGCGGCGGCGCGCGCTAGAAAGGCCGTGCTACAATGCGGATGAAGTTGTCAGCTAGGGAGGAGCCAGTATGGCGGAAAAAGACAATATCGTTCTGATCGGCATGCCCGGTGCGGGCAAGTCGACGCTGGGCATTGTGTTGGCTAAGATCATGAACTATCACTTTATAGACGCAGACCTGGTCATCCAGAACCAGTGCGATAAAACGCTTCAGAAGCTTATCGATGCATGCGGGCCCGAAGGGTTTATCGAGGTTGAAAACGAGATCCTGCGCGATATCGAAGCGTCCAAGAGCATTATCTCCACGGGCGGTTCCGCGGTTTACTCGGATGAGGCCATGCAGCACCTGACCGAAATCGGCACGGTTGTGTACTTGCAGATATCCTACGACGAACTGGTGAACCGCTTGCACGATTTGCAGGAGCGCGGCGTGGTTCTCAAGGGCGGCATCGGCATGAGCCTGCGCGAGCTGTTCGACGAGCGCAAGCCGCTGTACGAGCAGTACGCCGAGATCACGGTCGACGTGAACGACTTGACCATTACCGCGGCAGCCCGCAAGGTTGCCGACGCGATCAAGCAGGCGCAAGCGTAGCGAAGGAGGCTCCATGGTCGAAACGATAGAAACCGCTCCCGTGAAACCGCTGATCACGATTGACGACTTGGACAAGCTGGATATTCGCGTCGGGCGTATCGTGCTGGTTGAAGACGTGGAGAAGTCGAGCAAGCTTATAAAGATGACGGTGGATTTCGGTGGCTTTACGCGCACCATTCTTTCGGGTATGAAAGAGGAGCGAGAAGATCCGAAGGCCGAGATCGAGGGCAAGCAGGCTCTGTTCGTGGTAAACCTTGCTCCGCGAAAGATGGCGGGCGAAGTGTCCGAGGGCATGATCTACGATATCGGATACGAAGACGGCATCCTGCCGGTTCTCGCCGTCCCTGAACGCGACGTGCCGAACGGCGTGCGTCTCGGCTAAGTGCGAAACAGGGACGGAGCGCGCAACTTGCTGGCTCCGTCCCTGCTGGAGTTCCCTGGTCTATCGGGGCTGTTGCGCTTCGACGAACGCGTGAATCACCGAAACGGCTCCTTGCGCATCAAGCTGTCCGGAGTTGAGGCACAAGTCGTAATTGGAGGCTTGCCCCCATTGCTCGTCCGTGAAGTAGCGGTAGTAGCTGGCGCGCGCTTTGTCCACTTTGGCGATGCGCGCACGAGCTTCTTGTTCCGACAGGTTGTTGCGGCGCATGACGCGCTTGACGCGGGCGTCCATCGGGGCGCTGACGAACAGGCTGACCAAGCCCGGGTGCTTTGAAAGCACGTAGTCGGCGCAGCGGCCTACGATGACGCACGGTCCCTCGTCCGCTATGGATTTGAGAATGCCCACTTCCGCTTTGTAAATGCGCGCCGCGACGGGGTGTTCGATGTCCGTTCCGCAAAAAAAGTTGTTCAGGTTGAGCAGCAGCGGTCGCAGGGGCTTTTCGTCGAAGTCCGCGATAACGTCCCCGTCGAGGCCGCTTTCCTCGGCTATGCGCTTGAGCAGCAACTTGTCGTAGTAAGCGATGCCCAGCTCGTTTGCAAGGTGCTCGCCTATCTCGCGCCCTCCGCTGCCGTATTCTCTGCTGATTGCGAATATCAGATGCTGGTCCATGCAATCC
Source organism: Paraeggerthella sp. (assembly GCF_048427265.1). Classification (NCBI taxonomy): domain Bacteria; kingdom Bacillati; phylum Actinomycetota; class Coriobacteriia; order Eggerthellales; family Eggerthellaceae; genus Paraeggerthella; species Paraeggerthella sp. The sequence goes on along the minus strand of NZ_DBFOSR010000129.1, from coordinate 7,970 downwards.
CCTTCTTGCGTTTCGAGCGCGGACGTCTGTGGTATGCCGCTCATTGTACCAGTTCGGGCCCGCGTGCTGCGGGCCCGAACCAAGGGAGGGAATACGCTCGGCCGCTGCGGGAGCGCCGCGGCCGAGCCGGATGGACCGACGGCGCTATGCCGAGTAGGCAGCTGCGTTCGTTCCGGCAATGCGTCCGAACGTGTAGATGTCGGTCATCGAGCAGGAGCCCAGGCGGTTCGTGCCCATCTTGTGACCCGCCACTTCGCCGGCTGCATAGAAGCCCGGAATGGGCGCGCCCGTCTGGTCGAGCACCTGCGCGTCGGTGTTGATGTGCAGGCCGCCCATCGTGTAATGGACCGCGGGCTTGCAGGCCATCAGGTAGTACGGCCCCTCTTCGATGGGGTTCATCGTGCCGCGGTAGTTGAACTCGGGATCCTTGCCGTCCTTGCAGTACTGGTTCCAGGTGTCGATGGTCTTCTGCAGTTCGGCAGCGTCAACGCCCATCTGGCTGCACACGTCGTCGAGCGTGTCGCCCTTTGCGATGACCTTGCGAGCCAGAATGTTCTCGTACTCGTCGGCGTGCGTGACCAGCAGTCCTGTTTCGTCGGCGCCCTTCTGGTTGAACAGCAGGTAGCCCTTGCCGTCGCTTTGCTTCGTGATGGCGTTGGAAATGACGTCGCGGCGGTCGAGTTCTTCCACGAAGCGATTGCCTTCCTTGTTCACCATGATCGCCTGGTATTCCAGACGCACGTCGCCGACGTACAGCAGCGCGCCGGTCGAGGGGTCGCATACGGGATACGTCTGGATGTACTCCATGTCGATCAGGTTTGCTCCGGCTGCCTCGCCCATGGTGATGCCGTCGCCCGTTACGCCTACGGAGTCGGTGGACAGGATCTTGTCGTCCATGGCCGGGTTGTACTTCACGCGCATCTCGATGTTGGAGCCGAATCCGCCGCTTGCCATGACCACGGCTTTGCAGGCAACCGTGCTCTCTTCGCCGGTCACGGTGTTCTGTACCTTGACGCCGCTGATGGCGTCGCCGTTTTTCACCAGCTCAACGGCGCGCGTGCAGTCGACCAGCGTAATGTCGTCGATCTCGTTCACGCGCTTGGTCAGCTTGGTGGTCATCTCGGACCCCGAGTGCGTGATGGGGATGATGGAGCGCTTCGTGTTGTGCCCGCCGAACTGCATGAGGTCGTGCTTCCACGACACGCCGCCTTCGAAGGTGAGCCATTGCGAGCTTTCCAGCGCGCCGTCAGCGATCACCTGCACCAACGCCGGATCGCCCGCGTTGTCGCCGCCTTCAAGCATGTCCTTCGCCAGGGCTTCGGGGCTGTCGGCGATGCCCTCCTTCACCTGGATCCAGTTGCCCGGAACGGCCATCTCGCCGCCGGAAAGCGCGGTGTCGCCGCCCAGTACGCCCATTTTTTCCATCAAGACGACCTTCTTGCCGGCGTTCGCTGCGGAAATAGCCGCTGCGAATCCTGCGCCGCCGGCCCCGATGACCACCACGTCGGTGGATTCGGGCAGCGTCGTCTCGTTCGCGTATTCGGCCTTGTCGCGCTTCTGCCATTCGCTCGACTTCTGCCCCAGGTCGTCCAGGGCGCTTGCCACGGCGCCGGTGAACGCCATGCTGGACAGCGTGGCTCCTGATACGGCGTCAACGTTCAGCGTCTGATTGTCGATGATCAGCTTGGTGAGTTTCTGCATGGCGACGTCGCCCATGCCCGGCGTTTCGCGCGAATCGAGCACGGTGATGCGGTCGATGGCTCCGTCGGTTACCGACACCTCTACGTTGAACTCGCCATGCTTGCCCATGCCCGACCCGATTGCCGTGCTGGTTGCGCCGTCGCCGGCCGATGCGTTCTTGGAGCCTGCTGTGCCGCTGGGCGCGCACCCGGCGAGTGCCAAAGTGCCGCTGAGCGCCGCTACGGCGCCGCCTGCAATGAACTGCCTACGCGAGAATCGTTCCATGTGTATAGTCCTCCCTACAAATCCCGTCCCGCTGCTTCGCGGGTTGCTCCTTTTGCATGCGGGTCCGTCGGATGTTGCCGAGCGTTGGCCGCACGCGCCCGCCTCAGCTTGGCGAACGTTCGCAACCGTGCCGCAATGCCTCTCCAAAATGCCGCGATGAGCCGCGCCGCGCAATTGTCCGCGTAGGTTAAATACGTAACCCTTGCCATAACCCTCTTTCGCCATCAGGCTCTTTTGGCTATGATGAACCGCGGCTAGGGAGTTGAAGCTGCACTGCTTCGCCGCCCGGGCGCAGGGGCGCCGAAGCCCTTGGACGTTTCACCGGTTGGTGCCGCATCGCACCGCCGTTCCACTTGTTTGGGGAGGAAACCGTGGAAAGCGTGGAGAAGCAGGGGTTCGCCCAGCGGTGGAAAGCCATATTCGGGCGCGTGGCGATCATCCCGTTCGTGTTCTTCGGGGTTGGCCTGTACCGCGCGTGGATTGCGACGCTTTTCCGCTACGAGGCGTTTCCCACCATTACCGTGTTCGACTACTTTTTGTTCGAAGCCGCTATTGGCGTGGTGTCGTTGGCGCTTGCTTTCGCTGCCCGGCGCGTGGCGCCCCTCTGGGCGAACAAGCCCGCCGTGATTGCAACGGGCGCCAGCATGACGGGCGGCTCGGCTCTTGTCGTGATCGCTTGCTTCTTTGTTCCGTTCGAGCCTTTGAAGGTGGCCGGATTGCTGCTTGCCGGTGGCGGTTTGGGATCCCTGATTCTTATGTGGGCGGAATTCTACGGGTCGCTCAATCCGCTTCGCGTGGCGTTGTACCATGCTATCGCCATCTTCGTGGGCGAGGTGGTGAAGTGGCTGTTTCTGGGGATGTCCGTTCCGTACCTGGCGTTTTTCGCCGTGGTCTTGCCGCCGATCTGCCTGGCGTGCGTCCGTTCGAGCATGCGCCGGCTGCCCGACCGCGATCTTCCGCGCGCCGTGCGCGAAGGCGATGTGAAAACCATACCCTGGAAGCCCATCTTCCTTATGGCCACCTGCACGTTCGCAGCGGCATTCGGTGCGCTGCCCATGCAGCCGCTGGTCCCCGGCAACGTCGTGGGCGCGCTGTTCGTGACAGGGCTCGTGTTCTTCGGCGTGCTGTCCGCTTCGCGCTGGTTTAACTTCGACACCATTTACCAATTGGCGTTTCCGCTGTTCATCGTAGGGTTTTTGTTTGTTATGCCCTCGTTTGCCGGCAGCGCTCAAATTATGGCGCTGTGCTACGACGCTGGATACACGATGCTGTCCATGTACATCATGATCGTCATGAGCAACATCACGTACCGCTTCGGCGTGAACGCGGTGTGGATCAACGGCATCGAGCGCGGCATTCGCTACCTTGTCGAGCTTTTGGGGTGGCTGACGTTTGCGGGCGCTTCGGCGTATCTGGGCAGCGCCGATACGAGCATGGTGTACAACGGGATCGTGGTGGCCGTCGTGGTCGCGTTTTTGGTGATCTTCTTCACCGAGCGCGGGCTTTCGGCGAAATGGGGCGTTGCTCTGAACGACGACCAGATGGAAAGCGGCCCCGCCGAAGGTCGCACGGCTATGCGCGTGTCGGACCTTTCTCGCGTGTACAGCTTGAGTCCTCGCGAAGAAGAAGTGCTGCAGCTTTTGGCCCAACGCGCCACGGTCGCGGAGATCGAAGAGGCGCTGTACGTGTCCCAGGGCACGGTGAAAGCCCATATCAACCATATTTACCGGAAGCTGGGCATTCACAGCAAAGCCGAATTGTTCGGTTTGCTTGACAGCCCTGAAAAGCCGGCCAGGCGCTAGTCGGCGGGGGTGTGGGCCTGGCGGGCGATGGCGGCGTCGGCGCTGCGAGGCGCCGCCATCGCGGAGTGCGAACTGGCGCCCCGCCCCGCTGGGCCGGCGTCCTATGCGAAAGGCCCGCAACGTGAGCGGGCCTTTCGCGGAAGTGCGGAGAGTTTTAGCGAGCTAGTTCTTCGATCCCAGACGATCGGTCAATGCGTCCAGGGGCGGGATGTCCCAGTTGTCGCCAATCAAGTGAGGTTCCATGCCGTCTTCGTCACCCGCGGCTTTCAGGCGCGCGAAGTAATCCTTCGTTTCCTTCGCCACCACGCCGGACAGGGCGATAAGGGCGATCATGTTCGGCAGGGCCATCAAGCCGTTGAAGATGTCGGCGATGGTCCACACGGCGGCAACCGTCATGTACGGGCCGATGAACACGGCGGCAATGTAGAGCCAGCGGTACACCTTCACGGATTTCATGTTGCCGTTGCTGAAGTACTCCAGGCAACGCTCACCGTAGTAGTCCCAACCGAGAATGGTGGTGAAGCCGAACAGAACCAGGCACGCCATCAGCACGAACGACACGATCTCGCCCGGGATGAACGGCAGGCCGGCCTGGAACGCTGCCGTGGTAACGGCGGCTCCCTCAAGGCCGGGGATCTGGTAGGCGCCCGTCATGACCAGGGCAAGGCCCGTCATGGAGCACACGACGATGGTGTCCAAAAACGTGCCGGTCATGGACACGAGGCCCTGACGCACCGGCTCTTTCGTCTGAGCGGCCGCTGCGGCGATCGGAGCGGAACCCAGGCCGGCCTCGTTCGAGAAGATGCCGCGTGCGATACCCTTCTGCATAGCGATGATGATGGCACCCAACGCACCGCCGGCAGCTGCCTGCAGACCGAACGCGCTTTCGAAGATGGTCACGAACGCGCCGGGAACCTTGTCGAGGTTCGTGAAGATCAACAGCAGCGAGAAGCCTACGTACAGCACCACCATGGCGGGAATGACGCGCTCGGAAACCTTCGCGATGCGCTTGAGGCCGCCGATGACCACCAGGCCCACCAGCACGGCCAGCACGAGCGAGCCGATAACGGTGAAGATGGAGTAGTCCATGCCCAGGATGCTGACCGTCATGGACTTATTGGGATCAAAGAAGCCGGTGATGGCCGTCGAAATCGAGTTCACCTGCGTGAACGTGCCGATGCCGAACAAACCAACGCACATGCCGAAGAACGCGAACATCTTGGCGAGCCAGCGCCAGTTGCGCCCCATGCCGCGCTCGATATAGTAGAACGGACCGCCCAGCACGTGCCCCGTCTTCTTGTCGACGCTGCGGTACTTGACGGCAAGCAGGCCCTCCGAGTATTTCGTCGCCATGCCGAACAGCGCTGCAAGCCACATCCAGAACATCGCACCCGGGCCGCCGGCTACGATAGCCGTGGCCACGCCCACGATGTTGCCCGTGCCGATGGTGGCCGAAAGCGCGGTGCACAATGCGCCGAAGCTGGTCACTTCGCCGGTGCCGTCTTTTTCGTTCTTCACCATGTAGCGCAGCGCGCGGGGCAGCTGGCTGAACTGGACGCCGCGTAGGCGCACCGTCAGCAGAATGCCTCCGAACAAGATGAGCACCATGAGGGGAACGCCCCAGATGAAGTCATCGATGGCGACCAACATATCGTTGATCGTGCTGAAAAACCCTTCCACCAGTTTCCTCCTTTATGCATGTACGTACGTGCAACTTCTGTAGCCTCGCAACAACGCGGAACAAGGCCGAACAGGAGGATATGCAAGGGGAAACCAAGGAAAGCGAGCGCCGCCTAACGCGACGAACTCGTAGCTTAGCTCTGTCCTTTTGCCTGAGAGTTTCAACGGTGCTGCGCGTGGATCGCGTCCACGTTCGCGTATGCATTCCGCCTTGCCCCTTCGGCACCCGATAGCCGGGATTCTCCAGAGGCCCCTTCCGCGTCCTGTCTCGTAAGATTCAGGACGTATCAACGGGGTACGCTATGAAATTGTGGGCACATTGTAGCAGGTAACAGTTTGGTTGTGAACGAAAAGAAAGGCTTGCGACCTGAAAATTTGCGCTGTGCGGTTGGTCGGAGCCGTTGAATCAACGCATCTCGTGTTGGCGGCAGCTTTTCGAGCTTCCCCTAAAACACCAGTTCAGCAGCATCCCCGCAGCGGGGCAGGGCATCTTCCTCCGAAGTTCTTTCGCGGTGGATGATTTCCCGACCGCGCGGGAAGCGCTGATTGCGGGCGCGTGCACCCGGGTGACGTCCAGGCAATTCCGCCGTTCTGTCAAAACGGACGAGTTTTGCTGGTCCTCAAGCAAGGATAAATAGTCCTTGCAGCTCTGTGACCTGGTGCGATGTAAAACGCTCTTGGGGAAAGGTGTCTTCGAAGGCGGAAAATCGCCGCAAAACTCGCTTGTTTTGACAGAGCGGCGGGAGCGGCGGGTCGCGACGACCGCCGAGTGGGGATGGCGCGCCCTGCGGCTTCGAGTGAGGCATGCGCCCGCGGCCATGGGTTGGGCGGGCGGCCCTGGACGCGCGCGGCGCGGCGACGATCCGCCGCGCCGACAACGCGGGTTCCTACCAGTGGCTTACTACGACGTCGCCGCCCTGGACTATCGCGTACAGTTCCCCCGCCTTGTCGGGAGGCAGGTTGACGCATCCGTGGCTTCCCAGGCCGTCGGCGTATTTCGTGCCGCCGAAACCGCTTGTCTGCCATTCCGCGTCATGCAGGCCGATAGCGCCTCCTACGAATGGCATCCAGTACTGAACAGGGGTTTCGTAAATCTGGGTGTCGCCGTCGTAGCCCTTCAGCGTAGACGGGCTTTCCTTGCGGTTCATCCAGTACACGCCGTCGGGGGTGTCGTGCGTCCCGTCGGGAATGCCCGTGATGATATCGGACTCCCAAACAAGAGCACCCGACTCATCGTAGAAGCGCGCATGCTGCTCGGACAGGTCGATGTCCAAGTATCGTTTGCCCCAGTCCTGCACGCCGGGGCCCTTGAATGTTTCTCCGTGTGTGACCGTAGGTACGGCGATCGCCTGCGTGCTTCCGGTGGAAACGCCTTCCTTCACGGCTGCGAGCAATGCGTCTCGGTCGATTTCCCAACCGTATACGCCGCCCTTCACGGTGATCTGCTTTCCGTCGGCACGCGTGTACGTGCGCGCGCTGCCAACGGTGTTGTTTGCTTGAACCAGCTGATCAACCCAGCTGCCAAGGGCGGTTTCGTCCAGTGTGGCCTGGGCCTCGTCGTTCACGGTGATCCACTGAGCAACCAGGTCGGCGTCGACTGTTGCAAGGGGATAGTCGTCCATGGTCAGGGGGATGTTCGCGGCGATCATTACGTTGGCGGTTTCGATGGCCGACTTCAGGCGCTCGTCGGTTTTCAGGATGGTTGGCTGCTGCAGCTGGTCCGCCGTGATGGCGGCGCGGCGATTGAGCGCGGAAAGCGCATCTTCCGCCACTTTGACCACGGCATCTGCATCGAGGGCCGTACCCACCGATTCCGGTTCGATATTGAAGGTTTTCGTTGCCTTGTCGAACGCGAGCGTCGCGTTTTTCGGCGGCATGGCGTTTGCATTGACCTGTTCGACGGCGGCTTTCACGGCATCTTCAAGGGCGGTGCCGCTGAACCCCGCTACCAGTTTGGCGGACTCGTCGTGCTGCGCTCCAATCTGAAACGGCCAGAGCCAGGGATTCACGTCCGACAGCATGTCGTCTATGACGGCCGACGTGTTGACGGCCAGGCCAGCTTCGGATGCGGTCAACTTGAGGTCGAGGCCTTGTCCGCTTACGGAAAGCGTATAGTCGCCCAGCTTGTTTTTTAGGGATTGCTCGGCCTCTGACGAGGACATGAGGGACAGGCTCATGCCTCCTGCCGTCGTGTTTGGCATGAAGCGTCCGGAAAAGTACAAGGCAACGCTGACGTATACCGCTAACAGCAAGGCCAAAGCGCAGGCCAGCATGATGCCGATGACTTTAAGGGGGTTGGTGCGGCGGTGTTCAACGTGAAAGCCGCGCGGGGCGTTTTGATACTGGTTCATGTGCGCGTCCTTGAAAAGGTGGGTTGAAAATATAGTCCAGTATAGGAATAGGGTCCAGCCGGTGCAATCGAACCCGCGAAAAACCGACAATCGGCAACCCGAAGAAACGGGGGCGGCGATCGCCTTCGGCCGCAAGCCGTAAAGCGATCGCCGCCCCCGTTTCTTCGGGTTG
>NZ_DBFOSR010000128.1:0-63363 GCF_048427265.1 Paraeggerthella sp. | reverse complement strand
AAGTTCGAGGGCTGGTACAAGGGCGACGCGCGCATCGAGGGGGCCGGGGCGGCGCTGAGCGCCGAGCTGGCCGCCGCCAACGTCGACCGCGACGGCGACCTGTACAAGGCGACCACCTTCACGGCCAAGTTCGTCCCCGATTTCTCCACGCTCAGTGCAAGCGGCTTCGACGTCACCTACGACGGCGCTCCGCATAAGGTGCTGCTGCACGGCGTTGTTCTGCCCGGCGATACAATCGAATATTGGGTTGGCGACACGCAGCTTGCTGCCAACGAGTTCGTCAATGTGGCGGATTCCACCGAAGTTACCGTGAAGGTGATCCGCGGAACCCAGGTGTGGACCAGCAATTCGGTAACCGCCAGAATCACTCCCGCGCCCGCCACCATCAAGGTTAACGACTCGTCCAAGAAGTTCGGGGAATCCGACCCTGCCTTCACGGGTGCGGTCGAAGGGCTGATCGGCTCCGATTCGCTGGGCAATGTGGTTTACAGCCGCACCAACAACGATGAAGCTGTCGGTTCCTATGCAGGTGTCCTTACTGCTACGGTCGACAATCTCAACGGCAACTACACCTATACGGTGGAGCCGGGCGACTTCTCCATCGAGCCCGCAGACGGCAATATCGTTCGCATCACGTCCGATGCCGAAGGTTTGACGAAGGTCTACGACGCGCAGCCTGTATCCGTTACGGCCGAGGCTGACGTCGAGGGCTCCACGCTGCTGTACTCGGTGGACAACGGGGCAACCTGGTCTGAGAGCAATCCGTCGTTCACGAATGCCGGAACGTACACGGTGCACGTGAAGGCCACGCATCCGGGGTACCGGGAAACGGCTCCGGTGAGCGCGACCGTTGTCATCACCCCTGCGCCCGTCACCATTACGGTTGCCGATGCTTCCAAGGTTGCAGGTGCCGCCGATCCGACCTTCACCGGCACGGTCGAGGGCCTGGTGGCCGAAGGCGATCTGGGCGACGTGGCCTACGTCCGTCCCGGCGGCGAAGAGGCCGTGGGCGTGTACCAAGGCGCTCTGACCGCTCTGTTCACGCAGAATCCGAACTACGCGGTTTCCGTGATCAACGGTACGTTCACCATTACGGCTCCGCCGATTCCGCCGATTCCGCCCGACCCGGTCGAGCCTACTCCGACGCCTACGCCGCTGCCCGAACCGGGCACGGTTCCTCCTGACAGCCCGCTGGCGCCTATCGTTGCGCCCATCGTGGACGTGCTCGGGGGCGCTGCCGAAGCGGTCATCGGCGACAACGAGACCCCGCTTGCTCAGCGCGAAACCGAAATCTCCGATGGGGAAACGCCGCTTGCTGGTCACGATCATGCGTCGTGCTGGGTGCACTGGTACATCATACTGGGCATCATTGTCACGGCCATATATTCCGCTTGCGTGACGCTGCGTCGCAGCCTGTTCTCTCGTAAGCTGAAGCAGTACGAAGACAACCTGACCGGGGGCGGTGACCCCGCTCCCGGCGCGCCTTCTCGGTTCGACGACGAGGCCTCCGCGGCAAACGTTTCTCAGGGTGCTCCTGCGGGGACGGTTGCAGCTGCCGGGTTGAACGAGTAGGGAAGGGAGGATACGCATGAAAAAGAGCAACGTCATCGTCTTTGCCCTGCTTGCGGCAATCTCGGTATTTCTGCTGTGGCTGTGGTACTTCTTGGGCTTTAACAGGGTCGACGATCCGCTTGACCTGGTTTTGTCCATCGTATGGTGGGCGGTTATCGCGGTTTCCATCGCGGTCATCGTTCGCGCGGAGCGGGTTCGCCGTCGGCGCATTAGAACCGTGTACGTGGGCGACAATGCCACGTTCAACAGCGAAAAGGGGCTTATGCGCTTTTCGGAGGGGGAGCCCATGCAAGACGTGGTAGCTTCCATTGTTGAAAACTTGAAGTACGACTTCACGCGCGAGGAGTTTCCCGATAAGGAAGCGTTTCAAGCGAAGTATTTCGTGCGCACGAAGGAATTCCGGACGGAAGAAAACCCCGAGGCCGTAAAGGACCAGTCGATGGAATCTGCTCAGACCGCATTGGATTCCTCTGCGTCCGCGCGCCGCGCATGGACGGGCGAAGTGGTCGTTGCGGCCACTGGCGAGGAAAAGCCGTTTGGAACGCCCGAAGAATTGGCTGCTATTTTGACCACGCTAGGAGCTGCGGCTTAAAAGCCGCCTTTCTGGTCGCGCTTGCATCGACAGCCCTTCCGGCGAAGTTTCTGGAAGGGCTGCTTCTTAGCTTACGCGACATCGTCGTTTGATCATGGTTCGACCGCGTGAGTCCTGCGGTGCAAGTTGGGTAGACGCTTCTCTTGCTTGCAGGGCCTGGTAGGCTTTTGAACGTTTAATTGCAAGTAGAATGGTTGTGATTCTCGTATGAGGAGCTATCGACTTAACGACATCGAGGAATTACCCGACCTGCGTCATCTGCTCGAACGCAGCGCGCGGCTCTTTTCGGGTAAAACCGCATTTGCCGAGCTGTCGCGTTCTTCGGGGCTGCGCGAAGTGAGCTACGCTTGCTTTCTCGAGGACGTGCGGGCCTTGGGCACCGCGCTTTTGGAGCGCGGGTACGCCGGCAAGCGCATCGCGCTCATCGGGGAAAACTCCTACGCGTGGATTCTTGCGTACTTCGCGATCGTCAACAGCGGGATGACGGTGGTTCCCTTCGATAAAGAGCTTTCCTGCTCTGAGATCGTCGACCAAATGGCAAGGGCGAACGTTGATGCGCTGTGCCATACTGCATCGTACGCGCCCGAGGCGCGTCGCGCGGCCGATGCGTTGAAGGAGCGCCGCGGGCTCGATGTGGAGCTTTTTGACATGGGGTCGTTGTCTGCGGGCGAATTGGCATGTGACCTGCTTTCTTGCGGGCGAGATCAGATCGCGCTCGGCAACGATCGGTACGCGCGGGTTGAACTGGATCCGGATGCGGTGTGCTCGATTTTGTTCACATCGGGAACCACGGGCGTGAGCAAGGGCGTTTTGCTGAGCCATCGAAACTTCGCATCCAATATAAAAGGGGCTTGCGAGCTGGTGCTTTTCGGCCCGCAGGATACGCTGGTCTCCGTTCTCCCCATCCATCACGCCTACGAGGACATGGCGGGCATCTTCTGTCCGTTGTACTATGGGTGCACCGTGGGGCTCTGCTCCGGTTTGAAAATGCTCCCGAAATGCCTCGACGCGTTCAAGCCTACCATTCTGTGCTTGGTCCCCTTGTACGTCGAAACGTTCAGAAGCAAGATTCTTCGCGCCGCAAAAGAGGGCGGCCGCGAACGACAACTTGCTTTCGCCTGCAAAGCAAGCTCGCTGCTTCGGCGCATTGGCGTCGACGTTTCGGACAAGTTGCTCGCGCAGCCCCGGGAGGCGTTCGGCGGCCGTCTGCGACTTGTCATCTGCGGAGGAGCGCCGCTCGATCCAGCCTATGCGCCGTTTTACCGCTCTCTCGGCATCAATCTTATTCAAGGGTACGGCATTTCCGAATGTTCTCCCATTGTTTCGGTCAACCGCAACAACGAGTTCAAAGACGATTCCGTTGGCCGAGTGATTTCGTGCGCGCGCGTGCGGTTCGACGAAAGCGGGCAGATTTGGGTCAACGGCCCGTCGGTCATGGCGGGGTACTTGGATGAAGAAGCCGAAACGCTGGTCGACGGTTGGTTTCCAACGGGCGATCTGGGATGTTTGGACGCGGATGGGTTTCTGCACATCACGGGTCGGTGCAAAGACATCATCGTCCTGAGCAACGGCAAGAACGTTATGCCCCAGGAAATCGAGCGTGCTTTGACGGCGTGCGATTCCGTAGCCGAAGCGGTGGTTATCGGCGGGCCTGGAACAGGCAACGGTTCCGAGTGCTTGGCGGCGCACATCTACCCGGACTTTGAAGCTATCGGGTTGGATGCGAAGTCTCCAGAAGCTGCGGCGGCCGCTCGGGATCGGGTGCGCGCCGATATCAGGCGCGTTAACAGGGGCCTGGCGTTTTACAAGCGCATAGCAACGTTTGCGGTGCGCGCCGAGCCGTTCGAGAAAACGACAACGCGCAAGGTAAAGCGGTTTTTGCTTGTTGAGGATACGAAGGGAATGGTACATGTTTGATCGCGTTCGAAGCATCATCCAGGGCTACATCCAGCGCGACGACCTGGAGATCACGCTTGATACCGACGTGCTGAGCGACCTGGGCATCAACTCGCTTGAGTTGGTGGAGCTGGTGTGCGCGTTCGAGATGGAATTCGACCGGGAGATACCGGAAAAAGACATTCGCCAGTTCGTGACGGTCGAAGACATCGTGCGTTATCTGGAAGCGATCGAAGCGTAGGCTGAAGCGCCGTGGACCTGTTCCTTGCATCCGTGCCCGCCGCTGACGAGAAGCTGCTCGCCAAAGCGGCGCTTCCCTTTGCGACGCCGGCGAAGCGCGCCCGCATGGAGCGTTGCCGCGTTGCGCAGCAGCGCGCGGGCATGGCGCTCGCCGAGGTTCTGCTTGCGTGGGCGCTGCATGAAAAGCGGGGCGTGAACTTGCGCGCCGTTGAGCGCTTCGAGGGCGATTACGGAAAGCCGTTCGTGCGCTACGCTGACGGCTCGGTCGAATTCAGTTTGAGCCATTCCGGATCGTACGTCCTGGTCGGGATCGATGATGTCCCCATTGGCGTGGATATCCAGCAACGGCGCCAGGCGGACGAGCGGCTTGCGCGCAAGGTTATGGACGCGGCCTCGTTCGAAGCATGGCTGGAATCTTCCGACAAAGCAACGCTCTTCTGCGATTGCTGGGCTCGCATGGAAAGCGAGCTGAAGTGGTGGGGAGTTGGAATCGCGGGTCTTGGAAGGGCCGATCTTGTTCTTCCGGAAGGCGTGTCGTCATGCGCGGTTGATGCTCCTGCCGGGTATTCGGCTTCCGTGTGCGCTGCGTTGCCGAAACCCGCCCCGTTGCGGGCGTCTCCTCGAACCGTGCAGATTGAGGAGTTGCTTGCTTTTGCCGAAAGGGAAGGGCTGTGATCGTGAAGCAAAACGAGGATACCCGTAGCGCGTTGCCGTTGCCCGATGCGCCGGCGCGCGCAAGCAGAAACGAAGGAGCGTCCCTTATGGCAGGTCGGTATCCGTTGACTCACCCGCAGAGCCGCATTTGGCATGTCGAGCAATCGCATCCGGGAACCAGCATGTGGAACAACGCCGGTACGCTCAAGATTCGCGGGCGTCTTGATTTCGATTTGCTGGACAAGGCCATTCAGCTGTTTTTGGAGGCGAACGAGTCTCTTCGCTTGCGCATCTGCCTTGTCGACGGCCAGCCCATGCAGTATGTGGCTGCACATCGGCCCGTACATATCGATCGACTGGATTTCAGCTCCACGGGCGTGAAGGGGCTGTATGAGTGGGATGTTCGTCAAACGCAGGCGCCCATGTCGCTGATCGACAGCCCCCTCTATTACTTCGCTTTGGCGAAAACCGCCCCCGACGAGGGGTACCTGTACGCGAAGATGCACCATATCATCTCCGACGGCGTGTCGTTCGTGGTGTTCGCAAACGAGGTCATGGACTGGTACGATATGCTTTTGCGCGGGGAAACTCCCGTGCCCCGGCCTGCAATTTCGTATCTCGATTACGTCGAGGAGGAACGTCTCTATCGGGAATCCAAGCGATTCGCTTACGACGAGGCGTACTGGCTCAAGCGGTTCTCCGACTTCTCCGATGCCACGCTGCTCAAGCCTCGAACGTCGGACTGCTTTGCAACGAAAGCGAAGCGCAAGGCGTGCGTGCTTTCAGCTGAGCTTTCCACGGCGGTGCGGGGCTTTTGCAAAGAGCATCGCGTGTCGGTGTTCGCGTTGCTGCTGTCCGCGTTTTCCGTGTATCTGAATCGCGTGTTGGGGAAAGAAGACCTGGTCATAAGCGCTCCTGTATCGAACCGCACGTTCGCGGGGTCCAGTGAGCGTTTCGGTATGTACGTGAGCACGGTGCCCGTGCGGGTGGCGGTCGACAACGAGCGTGCGTTTTTGGATTTTGCCGAAGGGGTGTCCAACGAATGGTTTTCCGTTCTCAAGCATCAGCGGTATCCGTACGACGTGCTCATGGAGAAGATTCGCGAACGTCGTCCCGACATCGACCAGCTGTACGATATTTCCTTGTCGTACCAGGTGGGGACGTTCGAAACGAAGAAGCGCTGCTTCTCCTACGAAGGGCGTTGGCATTTCAGCGGGCATCAGGCATCCTCGCTCAACATTCACTGGAACGATCGCGAGAACAACGGGCGTTTCGTGCTGGATTACGATTACCTCTCGCCCCTGTTCGCGGCGAAGGAAGTTGATTTCATCCACGAGCATTTGTGCAACATCGTAGCCGATGCCGTTGCTCATCCCGAAAAGCGGCTTTTCGAGCTTGCCATGGTTTCTGCGGAAGAGCGAGACAAGGTGCTGTACCGGTTCAACGACACCGATGACGGCTTCGAGCGAACCGACCTGGTCAGCCTATGGAAGCGCCGCGTTGCCGAGGGTCCCTGCGAACCGGCGTTGACCTATCGCGGTCGAAGTTGGACGGCGGCCGATTTGGACCGGGCCTCCGACGAGGTTGGCAACGTGCTCGCGAACGCGGGGGTTGCGCCGGGCGATGTGGTCGCGCTTGCGTTGCCGCGAAGCGACGTCTACTATGCGGCCATGCTGGGCGCCCTCAAGGCGGGCGCGGCGTTCATGCCCATTGATCCCTCGCTTCCCGAGGAGCGCGTTCGCTATATGCTGAACGAGTCAGGCACGCGGTTCGCGCTGGTTGGACCAGGGGATTTGGAGGACCGACAGAAGGGGGCGCTCCTGTCGGTCCCCGTGGCCTCGCTGCGCGCCGAGGAGCTTGTGCGGCGCGTTTCTTGCGTGCGATCGGAGGCGGCCGCGGGGAAGAGCCGCTGCTTGGAGGGTGCTGCCTCAGAGGGGATCTGCGCTGCACGGCGCTTTCCCGATCCCGGCCAGGCGGCGTACCTCATCTACACGTCGGGCTCGACCGGCACGCCGAAGGGCGTGGTGGTCGAACATGCGCAGATTGCCCACTTCGTGCTGTCGATGCGCGCGGTGTGGGGTCGCACCCCCGGCGGCAGGATGCTGTGCGTGGGGCCAGTGTCGTTCGACATCAACATCATGGAGGCGGCTGTCGGCTTGTTCTCGAACCGTACGCTCGTGGTGGCCGACGATCGGCAGGCCGACTACCCCGACGACCTGTGCGCGCTTATGGGGAAAGAGCGCGTGGACCTTATGATGGTCACGCCGGGACGCATGGAGATGATCCTTTCGGCCCAGGCGGGCGCTCATGCGCTGCGAGGGGTTCGGGAGATCGGATTGGGGGCCGACGTGCTCCCGCCCGAGCTGCTGCGGCGCATCCAGCAGGTTACGTCGTCGTGCGTCACGAACTTCTACGGACCTACCGAAGTGACGATTGCGGCCACGTGCTGCGACGTGACCGGCCGTGTCGACGTCAACATAGGTCGGCCCATGAACGGCGTGCGCGTCTACATTCTGGACCCGCACCTCAATCCGGTTCCGATTGGCGTTCCAGGTGAGCTGTACGTTGGAGGCGCTGGCGTGAGCAGGGGATACGTTGCGCGTGCCGAGTTGACGGCCGAGCGCTTCGTGCCGTCTCCCTTCGTGGAAGGGGAGCGTCTTTACCGCACGGGCGACGTGGGCCGCTGGTATCCGCTTGGCGAAATCCAGTTTCTCGGGCGCATCGACCGCCAGGTGAAGATTCGCGGGTACCGCGTTGAGCTGGGAGAGATCCAGAACAGGCTGCTGCAGTTGGAGGGGATCCGTTCGGCGGCGGTGGTGGCGCACGACGAGCAGGACGGACGCAAATCGCTGTGCGCGTACGTGGCGGGGGACTGCGTGCCCCCTGCTGCGCGGATGAAGGCGCACCTGTCCGAATCGCTGCCGTTCTACATGGTTCCCTCGTGCTTCGTGGAGCTCGACGAGCTTCCTCTTACGACAAGCGAAAAGCTTGACGTGCGTCGTCTCCCCAAGCCTCAACGGGAGGCGGTGGGCGCGCGCTTGTTCGAAACCAATACTCAGCGAAAGCTCGCGGAGCTGTGGGAGGGCATCCTGGGGATGGGTTGCGTTCGTCCCGACGATCACTTTTTCGAAATCGGCGGGGATTCGCTGTCCATCGTGCGCATGATAGCCGCAGTGGCCGATGCCTTCGATGCGAACATCGATTTGGTGGACGTGTACCGCGACCCGACGCTTGCCGCCTGTGCCGCGCTGATCGATCGGGCGGAGGCCAGCTACTGCAAGCCGGTGAAGCCCGTGGCAGCGCGCCGTTACTATCCGGCCACGTCAACGCAGCAGCGCATGGTTTTGGCGGCAAGCGAGGCCCCCGATTCCGTTGCTTACAACGTGCCGGCGTTGTTCGTGTTCGAAGGCATGCTCGACGAGGACCGGCTCAAGGCCGCCTTGGAAAAGCTGCTCGCTCGGCATGCCGTTCTGCGCACGTCGCTGCACGTGCGCGACGGCGCGATCGTGCAACGGGTTCATCGTTCGGTCGAGGTGCCGTACGAGTCGGTTGCGTGCGCCGACGCCCGCATCGCGGCATGCGCGAAGCGGCGCGTTCGGCCCTTCGACGTCTCAAGCGCTCCGCTCATGCGGCTTGTCTCCATTCGAACGCCCCGGCGGCATGCGTTGCTGTTCGACTTCCATCATGCCGTTTGCGACCAGGCGGGGCTTCGGATCGTGCTCGACGACTTCGCCGCTTTGTACCAGGGGGACGCGTTGCCTCCTCTTGCCGTCGATTACAAAGATTGCGCTGTTTGGCTGGAGGGGCGCCTTGCCTCGGACGCTTTGGAGCAACATGCGGCGTATTGGCGCGAACGGCTTTCCGGTGACCTTCCCGTGCTGGCCCTGCCCACCGAGCGCCCTCGAACGGGCGAACGGAAGGGGGCAACGTGCGAGGCGCGCATCGCCGCGAGCGCGCTCGCATCGTTGCATGCCCTTGTCCGCTCCCAAAAGGCAACGATGGCTACGGCGCTCATGACCGTGTTCGGGCTGGTGCTTTCCCGTACCGCCTTGCAAGACGAGGTGGTGATCGGCATGCCCGTGGAAAACAGGATGCAACCCGCGATGCAGCATACGGCGGGCGCTTTCATCAACACGGTTCCGGTGCGGTGCGCGTTTTCGGACGGGCAGACCGTCCGCGCATGCTTCAACGCGGTGCATCGCGCTTTGAGCGAAGCCGTTTCCCATCAGGATTATCCGTTCGAGCGCATCGTGACCGATGCGGGGGCCGCGCGTCAGCGCGGGCGCAACCCCTTGTTCGATGCAATGCTCGTGTTCGGGAAAGACCAGGTGAACTTGACGCTTGAAGGCGTATCCGCAACGCCTCGGTTCGTGGACGTTGCAACGGCGAAGCTCGACGTGACGCTGTTCGCCTACGAAGCGGCGGACGGCCTGACGTGCAGATTGGAGTACGATCGAAACCTGTTTTCCGCTGCAGCAGCGCGGCGCATGCTCGATCGTTTCGTCCATACCGCAGCAACGCTGTTCGAGGCTCCCGACGAGGGCGTCGCGCGCGTGAGCGTGCTGCCCTTGGAAGAATATCAGCTGGTGACAAGCGGGTTTGCGGGAGATAAGGTGCCCGTTCGCAACCGGCCTCTCTGCGCGTGGGTGGAAGACCTTGCCGACCAGCGCCCGTGCGACGAAGCCGTTGTGGCCTCGGACGGTCGGCTGACGTTTTCCGAGTTGGATCGGCAAGCTGACTGCATCGCATGCGCTCTTGCCGAAGCAGGGGCAGGGCCCGGAGCACTGGTGGCTGTCATGATGCGTCGCAGCGCGGCGCTGCTTCCGGCTTTGTTCGGCGTTATGAAAGCGGGCGCTGCTTACGTTCCCGTCGACCCGACGTATCCGGCTGATCGCAAGGCGCTCATGCTGGCCGATAGCGGGGCGCGCCTTGTGCTGGTCGATCGCCAGACGTGCGACGCCTGCCCGGAGGTCCCGTCCGCCGCGGCAAGGGTGGTCGTCGAGGATGCGCTTCTTGCGCGCGCCTCGTTGGATTCGGCGCAGGCTCGCAACGAGCGTATGCGCAGGTGCTCCGAGGCGAAGCCGGACGACCCTGCGTACGTCATCTACACAAGCGGGTCGACCGGGGTGCCGAAGGGAAGCCTTCTTACGCGTGCGGGCGTGGCGAACCTGCGCGATGCTATGGCTTCGTGCATCGGTTACCGTCCTGCATGGACCGCGGTCTCGGTGACCACGATGTCGTTCGATATCTTCGTTGCGGACGCGCTGCTTCCCTTGACGTACGGCTGCCGTACCGTGCTCGCCGACGAAGAGGAACTTCGACAGCCTCGTTTGCTGGCCGGTCTTATCGAGCGCGAACGGGTCGATTTTTTGCAGGCGACGCCCTCGCGCATGCAAATCATGGTGCGCGACCAGGCGTTCGTCCAAGCGGCTTCGCGGCTTTCGACCGTGGTGCTGGCAGGAGAGAAGCCGCCGCTTCCGTTGGTTCGAACGTGCAAGCGCATCATGCCTGGCGCACGTCTTAAAAACGGGTACGGCCCGACCGAGGTGACCGTGTACACTTCGTTTCAGGATATGACCGACTGCGCGTACGTGAGCATTGGGCGACCTATCGCGAACACGCGCGTCTACGTGCTCGACGAGGCGCTGCGGCCTGTTCCCGTGGGAACGTACGGGGAAGCCTACATTGCCGGAGCGGGAGTGTCGCCGGGCTACATCGGCCGCCCCGATCTGAACGAGTCGCGCTTTCTCCCTGATCCGTTTCACGAGGGAGGCGTTATGTACCGATCGGGAGACGTGTGCCGTTACGACGAGCACGGCGAGCTGTTCATTGCGGGGCGCGTCGATCATCAGGTGAAGGTGCGCGGTTTGCGCATCGAGCCCGGCGAGATCGAAGCGGCCCTGTGCGCTCTTGACGGCATCGCCGAAGCCGTGGTGGTGGCGCACGGGGCGGGAGAGCGCAAGCAGCTGGTTGCGTACTATACGGCGTCCGAGCCGCATGAGGTTTCGCGGTTGCGGTCTGCGCTTGCGGCGCAGCTCCCTTCGTTTTTGGTGCCCGCGCGCTTCGTTTATCTCGAGGCTCTGCCCGAAACGGCAAACGGAAAGGTGGATCGCGGGCGCCTTCCCGATCCGGACGCGAGCGCTTGCGCGACGACGGCCGAGCCTTCCCGCCCGCTTTCCGGCGCGCCTGCGAAGCGGGCGTATTCGGCCGAGGAACGACGGCTCCTGCGCGCGATCGAGCACGTCCTGGGAGTGCGCGGCGTCAGCCTGACCGACAACGTGTTCGATCTGGGAGGCGACTCCTTGGCGGTCATCTCCATCCAGGCACGGCTCGCCCCGCACGGGTGGACGCTGCGCACGCAGGATTTCTACGATGCCGATACCATCGGGGATCTGCTCGCACGTGCGCACATGCCTGGCGCGAAGAGCGTTTCCGAGCATCAGCAGAACACGGGCGGAAGCGCATCGGATCGTCGTTTGGCCGATCGAAGCGAAGCGGCGGCATCGGTTGCGCGCAATGCGGCAGCGGCTTGCGAAAAGCCCGTTGCCGCATGTTCTCTCGACCGTGTGCTCGTAACGGGAGCAACCGGGTTTCTGGGCGCCCATGTGGTGGCGGAGCTTTTAGCTGCGGGCGCGGGGGAGGTGCTTTGCCTGGTGCGCGCCGCCGACGACGTCGAGGCGCAGGTGCGCCTCGATCATGCACTGGCAGCTTACGGGATGGACTTTGCCCCTGCGGTCCGCGCCGTGCGTGGAGACGTGTCGAAAGACGATCGCGGTTTGGCCGCGTCGCTCGGTGCGATCGACGCGGTCTTTCACTGCGCGGCCATCACCGACCATGTTGGTCGGCGCGAGGAGTACGAACGCGTCAACGTCGAGGGCACGCGTCGCATGCTGGAGCTGGCCGCTATGCTGGAAGCGCAGTTCATGCACGTGTCGACGATGAGCGTGGCCGGCAGGGGCGGTGCGCTGTTCGACGAGCGATCGTTCGACGTGGGGCAAGACGTCGATTTCAACGAATATGCTCGAAGCAAGTACCGGGCTGAGGCCGTCGTGCTCGACGCTTTCGCGAAGGGCGCTGCGGGTCGCGTGTTTCGCGTGGGGAATCTGACGGGCCGCGCTCGTGACGGGGCGTTTCAGCGCGACGTTTATCGCAACGCCTTCGCGATGCGCCTTGCCGCTTACGCCCGTTTGGGATGCTATCCTGAAAGCCTGGCCGAACGGTTCGAGATGACGCCCGTCGACTCCTGCGCGCGCTCCATCGTGCTTTTGGCAACGTGCGACTCGCATTGCATTGCGCACGTATGCAGCGATCGGCAGATCGACGTCAAGGAGCTTGCCGCGCTTTTGAGGCGTTGCGGCCACCCTGTTGAGCCGGTGTCCGACCAAGCGTTTGCCCAGTGCGTTTCCGAACGCCTGAACAGCGAGTTCAAAAGCTTGTTCGGCATCGTTCGGGATGTTGTGGAACGCCCTGCCGTCCAACCCACCGAGGCGTCGGTGGCGGCCACGTGCGCTGCGTTGCAGGCGAAGGGCTTTTCCTGGCCGGACCCCGATGCGGCGTACTTCGCCCCTTACTTCGCTCAGATTCAAGCCGCCGTCGAGGCTTCGGGCCCCGTTCGAGAAAGGAGCTAACGTGGACGCTGCTTCCGCAATCGTGTTGACGGTGGTTCTCATCGCGCTGGTCGCCATGCTGTGCTACGTGGCGTTCGCCAAAGAGAAGAAAACGCTTCACTACCTGTTCATCACCATCATCATCGAGCTGATCGTATGGAATACGGCGGTGCTCGGCGGCAAGTACGTTGCCGCCGATCCAGGGCTTTCCGTGTTCGTTGACAACTTCGCCTACTTTGGGGCCGCATTTGTGCCGGTCACCATGCTGCTGCTGGGTTTGGCGTACCAGAAAAGCTTCAAAGGCTTTTCGAGGGCTTACGGGCTGCTGTTCGTGTTTCCCGTTATCACGATGGTTGTGATATTCACGAACGACTTCCACCATCTTTTCTACCTTTCGTACACGCCGGGCGTGGGGTACGTGCAGGGACCGTACTTCGTGTTCTATGCCCTGTATTCGTACGCGTGCCTGTTCACCGGCATGGGGCTGCTGTGCTATACCGCCATCAAAACCTCGGGCGTGCTTTCGCTTCAGGCGCTGCTCAACGTTGCGGCTGCGCTTATTCCCACGGTCACGAACATCTGCTACACGCTGCACGTCCCCGGCTTCTACGTGTACACTACGCCGGTTGCGTTCACCATCACCGTGCTGCTCTACATTGTGTCGCTGTTTCGATTCGGCTTCCTTAAAACCGTTCCCATTGCCACGCAAACCGTCATCAATCGCATTTCGGACTGTTTCGTGGTCATCGATCGCGAACTCCGCATGCTCGATTGCAACGAATCGTTCACGCGCCAGTTCTACGATCGATCGAGCGCCCAGAAAAAAGCGAAGCTCGACGATTTGCTGATCGGCATGGGATTGTCCGCCGACCAGGTTGTCTCCGTTCGTTGGAACACTGCGGTTGCCTTCGAGTCCGGCCGTTTGCAAACGGCCGACCTTGCCGTCGAAACGGGCGAAGGTCCTTTGTTCTACACGGTTGAGTACACGCCTTTGTCGGAGAGCTTGTCGTATCCGGCGCTCGTGCTGTTGTTCAAAAACGTCACGCAGCACGTGCTTGACCTGCAGGCGCTGCGCGACAATCAAGACATCCTGCTTGAGCGGGAGCGCTTGGCTTCGCTCGGGCAGATGATCGGCGGGATCGCGCACAATCTCAAAAGCCCCATTTTGGCTATTTCGGGAGGAATCGACCAGGTGCAATGGCTGGTGTCGGAGTATCGCGACTCGGTAGGGGACCAAGAGGTTACCGACGACGACCATCGCGAGATCGCTCGCGATATGGACGAGTGGCTTGCGAAGATGAAGATCCAGCTTTCGTACATGTCCGACATCATATCCACCGTCAAGGGGCAGGCAGCCCAATTCAGCGAGGACTCCTCGCATCCGTTCACCGTTGGCGAGGTGCTGAAGCGAACGCAGATACTCATGCAGCATTCGCTCGTGAAGGGCGGATGCACGCTGGAAACCGAGGTGAACGTCAATCGTGAGCAGGTGGTGTTCGGCGACGTGAACAGTCTTGTCCAGATTCTAGATAACGTCATCGACAATGCCATCCATGCGTATAATGGGGATGGTGGCACGATTAAGCTGAACGTGGAGCCGGTCGAGGACGGCGTGCGGTTCTCCGTTTCCGATCAAGGGGCGGGCATTGCGCCCGACGTTCAAAAGCTCCTGTTCAAAGAGATGACGACAACAAGGGGCAAGCATGGGACCGGGCTTGGCCTGTACATGTCCTACAGTACGGTAAAAGGCATGTTCCGCGGCAGCATGTGGTTCGAAACACAGCCGGGCGCGGGCACCACGTTCTTCATTCAGATTCCTTTGGCAGGAAAGCGAGGGTAGCATTGTATGCGCAAGCGGCGTAGTCGGGAGGTTTCCGAGGAATACCGTATTATGGTCGTCGATGACGAAGAGGGGATCATCGACACCGTTGTTGCCATGGTGAATCGCAGCGGATACTGGTGCAAGGGGTTCACCAATCCGCTTGAAGCGCTCGAGGAGCTTGAGCGCGAGCACTACGACCTGCTCATCCTCGACTATTTTATGCAGCCCATTCACGGCGACGAGGTGGTCGAGCGCATTCGCAAGACCGATTACGAGCTGTACATACTTCTTCTGACCGGGCATAAAGAGCTTGCGCCGCCGGTGAGCACGCTCAAGTCTTTGGCTATTCAGGCGTATTGCGAGAAAAGCGACCGCACCGACCAGCTGCAGCTGTTGGTGGAATCCGGCGTCAAGTCCATCAGCCAGATGCGCACCATAAAGCGGTTCCAGGAAGGGCTCAACAGCATTTTGGGCGCCGTCCCCAAAATCTACCAGCTTCAGCCCATCGGCAACATACTCGAGGAGATTCTTCGTCAGATCCTGCCCTTGGTCAACGGCGAGGACGCGTTCATTCTCATAGACGAGCTGCCCGAGTCGTTCGATCCTGCGGCGGGCACGGGCTCTCAAGAGCGCAAGAGCATCTTCTGCGGCATCGGCGCGTACCGCGGCTCGGTGGATTCGTTCACCAGCCTTTTGGATCACGATCTCATGGAGGCCGTCGGCCGCGCGCGCACGGATTGCGCGCTCGTGCATGCTCCCGAGGGCGTGGTGCTGCCGCTGTGCGACGAGCAGAAGCGCTCGCTCGGGGTGATTTACGCGCGCAACGTGTCGAGCGAGTACGGCATCAAGCTTTTGGAGATTTACGCCCATCAAGCTGCATCGTCTATCAGCAACGCGTTTCTGCATTCGCTCGTCAATATCAAAAACGAAGAACTGCATGACACGTACGCGCAGCTCAAGCAGCGGTACATGGATACGGTCGAGGTGCTGCGCCTGGCGGTCGACGCGAAAGACGAGTACACGCGCGGCCACTCCGATCGCGTGGCGGCCTTGGCGGTGGAGATCGGTCGAGCGTACGGGTTCGACGCCGATGCGCTCGAAGAGCTGCGGGTGGCCGGCCTGTTCCACGACATCGGCAAGATCG
The DNA here is from genome assembly GCF_048427265.1 of Paraeggerthella sp. NCBI lineage: Bacteria > Bacillati > Actinomycetota > Coriobacteriia > Eggerthellales > Eggerthellaceae > Paraeggerthella > Paraeggerthella sp. The sequence goes on along the minus strand of NZ_DBFOSR010000128.1, from coordinate 47,836 downwards.
GGACCGCCGACGATATCCTGCTCAAAACCGACACGCTCGACGATGCCGAGTACGAAGAGATCAAGCGTCATCCCATGAAGGGAGCCATGATCTTGTCGGCCGTGTCGATGTTCGAGAGCATTGTGCCCGTGATCAGGCACCATCACGAGCGTTACGACGGACGGGGCTATCCTGACGGCATCGCCGGTCAGGACATCGAGCTGAACGCGCGCATTATCGCGGTGGCGGATGCGTTCGATGCCATGACCTCGGATCGCCAGTATCGGGCGCATCTTTCGTTCGAAGATGCGGTGCAGCAGCTGCGCGACGGCGCGGGCACCCAGTTCGATCCCTCCGTGGTCGATTGCATGCTTCGCCTGATCGAGACGCAGCCGAGAATCTTGCACATCGTGCGTCGTTAGCTTGCTTTGGCGCGCGGCGTTGCTGGCGTATCCAGGCGCGCGCCGTGCTCGTCGGCCTTCTGGCAGGCGGGCGGGCGCGCCGGTTCACCTGGATGTCGGCTTTGGTGCGTAATTAAGTAATTGTAATTCTGAACTGGGCAAACGATAAACTTTACAGAGTTTTAACCCGCATCCGACATTCCTTTGATGCTTCAACTTCATCATGTTCTTTGCAACGGGCCGGAAGGCCCGTACTACTGCAACGAGCAATGCGCTCGAGGGGCGCATCGAAGGAAGGAAGAGCATGAAGAAGCGTTTGGTTATGGCGGTGAGCGCGGCGGCGCTGGCGCTGGGTCTGTTCGGGTTGTTCGGCTGCGCGTCGGGCGACGGCGGTGCGGCTGACGGCGAAAGCTCGTCGTCTCCGTCGGGCGCGGTTTCCGTGTACTCGCGCGAGGACGGCTCTGGCACGCGCGGCGCGTTCGTCGAGCTGCTTGGCATCGAGGAGAAGGACTCGAGCGGCAAGAAGGTTGACATGACCACGCCTTCGGCGGCCATCACGAACTCCACGTCCGTCATGATGACTTCCGTGTCCGGCGACAAGAACGGCATCGGGTACATTTCTCTGGGTTCCCTGAACGACACGGTGAAGGCCCTTGACATCGATGGCGCCCAGCCCACGGCCGAAAACGTGAAGAGCGGCGAGTACAAGGTTGCCCGTCCCTTCAACATCGTGACGAAGGACGGCCTGTCCGACGTGGCTCAGGATTTCGTGGCTTACATCATGAGCGCTGACGGCCAGAAGGTCGTCGAAGAGAACGGCTTTATCTCGGTTGCCGACAGCGCTTCCGCCTACAAGGCTTCCGGCAAGTCCGGCAAGATCGTCATCGCGGGCTCTTCTTCGGTGACTCCGGTCATGGAGAAGCTGGCCGAGGCTTACAAGGCGCTCAACTCCGGCGTGACCATCGAGGTGAACCAGTCCGATTCCACCACCGGCGTCAACATGGCTACGGAAGGCACCTGCGACATCGGCATGGTCTCCCGTGAGCTGAAGGACTCCGAGACCGGCGTCAAGGCGACGGTCATCGCGCAGGACGGCATCGCCATCATCGTGAACAACGGCTCTACGGTGGACGGCCTTACTTCCGATCAGGTGAAGGGCATCTACACCGGCCAGCTGACCACGTGGGAAGACGCGCTGGCCTAAGGGCGAGCGACGTAATCGAGTAGGACTCGCATGTCTCGCGTACACATCAAAGAAGGCATTGCGAAGGCGCTGTTCGTAGCTGCCGCGGGGATCTCGATCCTCGCGGTGGCCCTTATCTGCGTCTTCCTTTTTGCGAACGGCGTACCGGCTATCGCGCAGATCGGCCTTCCGGAATTTCTCTTCGGTACAACGTGGCGTCCGGCCAACGATATCTACGGCATCTTCCCCATGATCGTGGGCAGCGTATACGTAACGGCGGGCGCTATGGTGGTGGGCGTCCCTACGGGGCTTCTGTGCGCCATCTTCCTGTCCCGCTTCGCCAGCGGCAAGATCGCGGCGGTGCTCAAGCCGGGCGTGGAGCTTTTGGCGGGCATTCCGTCGGTCGTGTACGGCTTCTTCGGCCTGGTGATCATCGTGCCGTTCATTCGCGCTAACGCCCCGGCCGACGCTCCGGGCAACGGTTTGTCCTTGCTGGCGGCTGCCGTGCTTCTGGGCATCATGATCCTGCCCACTATCATCACCGTCGCGCAAAGCGCGCTCGACGCCGTTCCCAAGAAGTACTACGAAGGGGCGCTTGCTCTGGGCGCGGACCATGAACGTACGGTGTTTCGCGTTATCGTGCCCGCCGCCGTGTCCGGCATCATGGCCGCGGTGGTGCTGGGTGTGGGCCGCGCCATCGGCGAGACCATGGCCGTCATCATGGTCGCCGGCAACCAAACGCTCATTCCCGAGAGCATATTCAGCGGCGTGCGCACCATGACGGCGAATATCGTGCTGGAGATGGGCTACGCCGCCGATCTGCACCGCGGTGCGCTTGTTGCCACCGGCGTGGTGCTGTTCGTGTTCGTCTTGCTCATCACCATGTTGTTCAACGTCATCAAGAAGCGGGGTGAGATGAGGTAATGGCACCGAAATTGACTATTGCCTACGAATCCGGCGATGCGAGCCCCGTTGCGCCGTCCAATCCAAACGACCGCATCGACACCTTGTTCGCAGCAGCGGAAACCCGCCATGGCAAAACCCGCCGCATCGTATCCGCCCTTCTGCGTTGGGTGGTGTACTTGGGCGCGTTGGTCACAGCCGCGGTGCTCTTGTTCCTGGTGGGCTATATTTTGGTGAACGGCGTGCCATACCTCACGCCGAGCCTGTTCGCATGGGAGTACACGTCCGATAACGTCTCGCTTATGCCGGCGCTGGTGAACACCCTGGTCATGGCTGGTCTTTCGCTGGTCATGGCGGTGCCTGTCGGCGTGGGGTCGGCAATCTATCTGGTGGAATACGCGAAGCGCGGCAGCAGGTTCGTGCAGATCGTGCGCACGACCACCGAAACGTTGCAGGGCATTCCCTCCATTATCTACGGCTTGTTCGGCATGCTGTTCTTCGTGACGGCCCTGCAATGGGGGCTGTCCCTTATGGCGGGCGCGTGCACGCTGGCCATCATGGTGCTTCCCGTGGTCATGCGTACCACCGAAGAGGCGCTGCTGGCCGTTCCCGACGCCTATCGCGAAGGCGGTTTCGGCTTAGGGGCCGGTCGCTTGCGCACGGTGTTTCGCTGCGTGCTGCCCACGGCCGTTCCGGGTATTCTGGGCGGCGTTATTTTGGCGCTCGGCCGCTGCGTCGGCGAGGTGGCGGCCCTTATCTTCACGGCGGGCTCCATCGCTCAGATCCCCAATTTCCTGGATGCGGGCGCCATGGCCGTGTTCGATTCAACGCGCACGCTGGCCGTGCACATGTACGTGCTTGCCAGCGAGGGCCTGCACGTGAACGAAACGTATGCTACGGCGGTGGTCTTGCTGATCATGGTGGTGCTGCTCAACTTGATGGCCACCTTCGCCGCGAAGAAGATGAACAAGGGAGGCAAAGATGACTAATGCCACGCTCGAAAAGACCGCCGATCAGGTGATCGTCAACCCCACCTACATGCCCACCGCTCAAGGTCAGGCCGCGGACCGTCGCGCGAAGGCCAAGGCGCCGTCCAACGCTCCCGCCAAAATGAGCGTGCGCGACCTTGACCTGTACTACAAGGACTTCCATGCGCTGAAAAGCATCAACCTGGATTTTCCCAAGAACCAGGTGACGGCTCTTATCGGGCCGTCCGGCTGCGGCAAGTCCACGCTGCTCAAGTCGCTCAATCGCATGAACGATCTGGTGGAGGGCTGTCGCGTTGAAGGCGAGATCGCCCTCGACGGCGAGGACGCGTACCGTTCCATTGACGTGAACAACCTGCGTCGCCGCGTGGGCATGGTGTTCCAGCAGCCCAATCCCTTTCCTATGAGCGTGTACGACAACGTGGCGTTCGGGCCGCGCACGCACGGTGTCAAAAACCGCGCCGACCTGGACGAGATCGTCGAGCAGAGCCTGCGCGACGCCGCTATCTGGGACGAGCTCAAAGATCGCCTGAAGAAGAACGCGCTGGGCTTGTCCGGCGGACAGCAGCAGCGCCTGTGCATCGCCCGTGCGCTCGCCGTTCGTCCCGAGGTGCTGCTCATGGACGAGTCCACCAGCGCGCTCGACCCCATCTCCACGGCCAAGATCGAGGACTTGGTAGGCGAGCTCAAAAGCAAGTACACCGTCATCATGGTCACGCACAATATGCTGCAAGCGCTGCGCGTGTCCGACAAAACGGCGTTTTTCCTGCTGGGCGAGATGGTGGAGGCTGGCGACACCGACGACATCTTCACCAACCCGAACGATCCTCGCACTGCCGACTACGTCGCTGGGCGGTTCGGCTAGGCCGAGCGGCGCGCGAGGCGGCCAGCGATTGGGCGTTCCGGCCGCCTTTCGCGTGGGGACGAGACGCCCGCGCGAGGGCGGGGCGCCCCGTGCGGAGGGGCCCTCGGGCGGAGGGGCCGCCCTTGCGGGGCTGCCTCGTGCGGAGGTGACCCGCGTGCGGCTCCCCGCTTTCGATCGCAAAAACCGTCTCGCTCCTGCATGGGTCCCGGCGTCGGCTCTGCCGTGGACGCGCGCGAGCTTTTTGCGCCGGGACCCTCGGGCTGTTCGGCCGTTTCGACAGCGGATGCCGCAAAACTTGGTGCAGAATCACGGGCGTGCGCTCCTTGAGCAGCCCATTACTTGCGGTTGTTTTGAGCGCTTGCATCAACAGGCCAGGTCATCGAAGCTCGACGGATTCGGCGGTTGCTGAAGGCGCTTATTCAAGAGCGCAGACCCGCGATTCTGTACCAAGTTCGGAGGTTTCCGCCGCCAGAAGAGCCCCCTGCCCGTTCGCGGGTCTCATCCTGCTCGGCTGCGCGGACGCCGTGGGGCGACCTCGGGGTTCGGCGAGCTGCCGAGGGCATGACCCCTGCACCACTTTACGCAAATTTGACTCGCTCGTTGCCCCGTTGGCAAGCACGCTGCTTTACAATGGGCCGAAACGACCGAAGCTGCCACCCGGGAGCCATCAATGATTTACTACGTAGAAGACGATACCAACATCCGCGACCTTACGGTGTACGCGCTCAAACAGGCGGGATTCGAGGCCGAGGGGTTCGCTGCGGCCGGCGAGTTCTTCGTAGCCTGCCGCGAGCGCGTGCCGGAGCTGGTTCTTTTGGACATCATGCTGCCCGAGATCGACGGGTTGGAAATCCTGCACATGCTGCGCGAGGACGCCAGCACGAAGCATCTGCCCGTCATGATGCTTACCGCCAAGGGAACGGAGTTCGATACCGTGTGTGGGCTCGATGCCGGCGCCGACGATTACCTGGCGAAGCCTTTCGGCATGATGGAACTGGTGTCGCGCGTGAACGCGCTTATGCGTCGCGCCTCCGCGCCGGCGGTCATTCCCGATGACGACATGGCATGCGGCCCGATCGAGCTGTGCGTTTCGGCCCATACGGTGTCGGTGGACGGTCAGCCGGTCACGCTCACGCTCAAGGAGTTCGACCTGCTGCATACGCTCATGAAGAACGCGGGGCACGTGCTGTCGCGTCGGCAGCTGCTCGAGGACGTGTGGGGCATGACGTACGTGGGCGAGACGCGCACGGTGGACGTTCATATCCAAACGCTGCGCCAGAAGCTCTCGGCGGTTCGCGAAGGCGCCGATTCCTGCATTAAAACGGTGCGTGGCGTTGGCTATTGCATCAAGCAGCCTTCTTAAGCTATGAGTCCCACGCATTTTACGGTGAAGAGCCTTTCAGGGAAAATCTTCTCGAGCGTCCTTGCGTTCACGTTGGGCATTATCTTGGTGCTGGCCGTGGTCATGACCACCATTTATTACTTGTCCTACGAGCACGACGCCGAGGCGGAAATCGCCGCGAACGCGCAGAACGCCGCCACGTATCTGAACGCCACGCCTACGTCGGCCAACCTTCCTGCGCTCGAGGAGCAGTTCTCGGGGCTGACCCGCTACACGCTGATCAGCGCGGACGGAACGGTGCTCTTCGACAGCGCTGCCGACACGTCGCACATGGACAACCATGCCGACCGCCCCGAAGTGCAGGAGGCTGCGAAGTCGGGCGAGGCCGTGACCATGCGTTATTCGGAAACGCTTGGAACCGACACCGTGTACGCGGCCGTGAAGCTTGACGACGGCACGTTCGTGCGCCTGTCCGAGACGCGTCATTCGCTGTTGTCGTTTCTGGGCGACATGCTCATGCCGGTTCTGGTGGCGCTCGTCATCGCCGTGGCCTTGGTGTTCTTGCTGTCCAAAGAGCTTACGAAGCGCATCATGAAGCCTATCGATGCGCTCGATTTCTCCAGCCCGCTCGAAAACGAGATCTACGAAGAGATGGACCCGTTGCTTATTCGCATCGACGAGCAGCAGCGCCAGCTCAAGCAGCAAAACCGCGAGCTTGCCGAGGCGGAGAACATGCGCCGTGATTTCTCGAGCAACGTGAGCCACGAGATGAAAACTCCCTTGCAGGTTATCTCCGGCTACGCCGAGCTCATGAAGAACGACATGGTGCAGCCGGCTGATCGCCAGAAGTTCGCCGCGCTCATCTACGACGAGGCTCAGGCCATGCGCTCGCTCATCAACGACGTGCTGACCTTGTCGAAGCTTGACGAATCGGCGTTCGGCAAAGAAGGCGCGTCCGTGATCGACCTGCACGGCGTGGCGCAGCGCGTGGCGGGGCGCTTGTCCAGCTTTGCCGCCGACCAGAACGTGAGCGTGAGCGTTGAGGGCGGTCGCGCGTGCATTGCCGGAAGCGAGACGCTCGCAGAGGAAATGCTCTACAACCTGATCGAGAACGGTATTCGTTACAACCATGAGGGCGGAAGCGTGACCATGTCGGTCGGGCTGGAAATGGTGAAGGCTCCCCGCGTTTCGGAGCGGACGGGGCGGATCGAAAGCCCTTCTCAGCGCCACGCTGCAAGCGAAGGCCAGCCCCTGGTCCAGAAACAGGCGGTTGTTCGGGTGACGGATACGGGTCCGGGCATTCCCGAGGAGATGCACGACAAGATCTTCGAGCGGTTCTTCCGCGTGGACAAAAGCCGGTCCAAGGAGACGGGCGGCACGGGCCTGGGCCTTGCCATCGTCAAGCACGCGGTCATCCACCACGGGGGAACGATCACGGTGGAAAGCGCCGAAGGCAAGGGGACTACCTTTGTGCTTCGGTTCCCGGCGGAATAGCGTCGAAGGCGGCCGGTGGCGACGCTGAAGGGGTTGGCGCCGGGGCGGGGAAGTCGAACTGATCCTCGTGCGGGGCGCACGAGGATGCGGGCGGTTCCGCGCTCGAGAAGATTGCCGAGTCAGTGATTTTGCAAGAAGAAAGCCCTACCCCCGGCCAGAAGGATGAACCCACCTCAAAAGGTGGGTGCTCGCAGTTCGCTTCCTGGCTTTCGCATCGACGGATGCGAATCTCCATTCCACGCACTATCTTGAGCTCCCTCGTGTATTAGCATCGGTCCATCGCAAAGTATGGCTTCGAGGGCAGGACCTGTACTTGAGTATATGGGCATCGAATGCAAAATAAAGTCTTGACATATATTTTCATGAAAAGGATCTCGAAAACAGCAGAGCCTGATTCGAAAAGCAGCTTCTAGGCAAACAAGCGTTCGCATGGTACCATACGAACCATGGATACCTTATTTACAGCAATGGAGAACGAACGGAAGTCCCAAGTGGCGCCTCTGGCGGTGCGCATGCGTCCGCGCACACTCGAAGAAGTGGTCGGGCAAGAAGAGGCCGTCGGTCCGGGAAGCTGGCTGCGCAACGCGATCGAGCAGGATCGCCTGAGCTCGGTTATCCTGTTCGGACCTGCGGGAACGGGCAAAACGTCGCTTGCCCACGTCATCGCGGAAACCACAAAGGCAACGTTTGTGGAGGTGTCGGCCATCGGCGGAACCGTTTCGGACCTCAGGCGCGAGATCGACGCAGCCGAAAAGCGCTTGTCCATGAGCGGTCTGCGCACCATCCTCTTCGTCGACGAGATCCATCGTTTCAACCGCAGCCAGCAAGACACCTTGCTGCACGCGGTGGAGGATCGTGTGGTGGTGTTGGTGGGCGCTACCACGGAAAACCCGTTTTTCGAGGTGAACTCGGCGCTGATCAGCCGTTCCCGGGTGGTCGAGCTGCACGGGCTGTCCGACGAGGAGATCGTTCGTCTGGTGAACCGTGCCGTTGCGGACGAACGGGGCCTGGCAGGTCTTTACCGGCTCGATGCCAAGGCGCTGCAGGCGATCGTGCTCCTGGCGGGAGGGGACGGGCGCACTGCGCTCACCACGCTCGAGCTTGCGGCGGGCATGGTGGAGCCGGGAACCTCGAAGGCTCCGGCCACCGTTTCGGAGGAAGCTGTGCGTGCCGCCACGCCGCATCGCGCGCTTCCTTACGACAAGAACAAGGACATGCACTACGACGTTGTTTCCGCGTTCATCAAATCCATGCGCGGAAGCGACCCCGATGCCGCCCTGTATTGGCTTGCCCGCATGATCGACGGGGGAGAAGACCCCAAGTTCATTGCGCGCCGCATGTTCATCGCTGCTTCCGAAGACATTGGAAACGCCGATCCTCAAGCGCTGCTTATTGCCGAGGCGGCGTTCAAATCGGCCGAGGTGATCGGCTATCCCGAATGCCGCATCAACCTGGCTCAGGCGGCGATCTACTTGGCCCTCGCCCCGAAAAGCAACGCGGCCGAGGCTGGCATCGACGCCGCGCTGGCCGAAGTGCGCAACGGCCCTCTGCGCAACGTGCCGGACCATTTGCGCGATCGGCACCGTCCGGGATCGGAGCAGTACGGCGTGTACAAGTACCCGCACAGCTATCCAAGCGGGTGGGTTGCCCAGCGCTACCTGCCCGACGGCTTGGAGCGGGGGTGCTTCTATCGTTCCAGCGACCGCGGATGGGAGGCGTATCGCAGCGAAGCCGCTGCTCGGGATCGCCTTTCTTCAGGAGAAAACCCCACGTCGCGCGAAAGGTAACCGATTTCCAACTCCTGTGAACGAGGGGTGGAAAGGCGGAGTGGTCTCGTTAGAATCAAAACCGATCGTGCTATAGTGTAGGCTTCGGAAACAGGAGGCTTCTCGTGGAATTCAGCGAACTTATCAACGTGGCGTTGCCGGTTGTCTACGTGATCGTCGGGGCGGTTCTCGTATGGCTGGCCGTCGAGTTGATTATGACGGTGCGCAAAGCGCGCCAGACGGTCGAGGACCTGCACAAGCAGGTCGAGCCCACCCTTGCAAGCGTCGAGCGCATAACCGCGTCTTTGGAGCCGGTGGCGGCGAAGGTCGATCCGCTGGTTGACCGCGTGTCGCTGACGGTGGATGCCGCAAACCTTGAGCTTATGCGAGTCGATCAGATTCTCGAAGACGTAAACGAGATCACCGACACCGTGTCCTCTGCCGTCGAGGCTGTCGATACGGTGACGAACGCCCCTATGGAGCTGGTGAACTCCGTTACCAACCGCGTGCGCAGCGCCTTCAAGCCGCGCCGCGCCAGCGACGAATCCGTTGCGCTCGGTCAGGCGAAGGCCGAGCAAGACGCGCGGTTCGAGCAGGCGTCGAACGCGTCCGTGACGCAAACCGCCGCCGCTGCAACCCAGGTGGTCAAGGAAGCGGCCGTCACGGCAGCCAAAGCCACGCAGGAAGCGGTGGCCGAGCAGCGCGAACAGCGGGCTGAGCAGCGCGTCCAGCGCGAGGAGAAGGCGGCCGCCAAGAGGGCGGTTGCCGAGAAGACGGCCGAAACCGCCGCCACCATGGCCGATGCGGTGACCGCTTCCGTCGACGAGGATGCTGCAGCTGCTTCCAAGTACTTCACTTACGACGGCGCCCCTCAGTCTGCGGATTCTCAAGGTGCGTCCGCTCAGGATCGCTAGGATCGGCAGACGCGCGAAGGAGCATGCCCTGTGGATATACCCAAGATCGAGTTGGAAGCGGCTGATTCCGCCGTGAAAACCGAGAAAGCGAAACGAAGCTTTCTTATGGTATGGACGGCGGTCGGTGCTATTCTGCTAACCGGCGTGGCCGTGTACCTGTTCAACGTCTTGAGCGTGCCGGTGGGCATTGTTCTCTGGTCGGTCATCATTGTGTTCTGCCTGCGCGGCCCGGTGAACAAGTTGGAGAAGCTGGGCGTTCCGCGCATGTGGGGGACCACGATCGCCTACGTCCTCATGTTCGCGGTGCTTGCCGTGGTGTGCCTGCTCATGTTCTCGCCGGTGTTCGGCGTGGGCGACCAGTTCGTCAACCTTATCGAGAGCATCCCCACGTACGTCAACGACATCATCGCCTGGGGCAACGTCGTGTACACGCAGTATTCCGACATCCTTGCGAATGCCGATGTCCAGCGTTACCTCGAAGATGCGCTCAATGCGCTGGGCACCTGGGCCTCCGACTTCGCGAAAAGCAGCGCAACCGGCGTGGTGGCCGTGGGCACGGGCGTGGTCAACAGCTTGGTGGCCATCGGCTTTTCGCTGGTCGTTGCGTTTTGGATCCTCATGGAGCTGCCGGCGCTCGGTCGCGAGAGCATGCGCCTTGCTGGTCCGAAGCACGCGGAAACCATTGAGATGCTTCACGTCACCTTTACCCGCGTTATGGGCGGCTACATCAAGGGCACGCTTTTGCAGTGCGCCATTATTGGCGCGGGCTGCGGCGTCGTGTTCGGCGTGCTGGGCGTTCCCAACTACGCGGCTCTTGGCGGCATCACCGGTCTGCTCAACATCATCCCCATCGTGGGTCCGTGGCTGGGCGGTGCCCTGGCCGCCATCGTCGGCGTGTTCGTCAGCCCGTGGATCGCGCTGTTCGCCCTGGTGGCGACTATCGTCATCCAGCAGGTCGTCTACACGTTCGTCTCTCCCAAGATCATGGCGAACTCCGTGGACGTGCACCCGGCACTCACCTTGATCGCGTTGATGGCGGGTTCCGCCATCGGCGGGGCCATGAGCGGATTCATGGGATCGCTCGTGGGCATGCTAGCTTCAATTCCCGCCGTGGCCGTTGCGAAGTCCGTTTTCGTGTATTATTTCGAGAAGCGCACGGGACGCCCGTTGGTGAGCCAGGACGGCGTGTTCTTCCAAGGAACGCCCGCATTGGACGGCAAGCTGGATCCCATTGCCGATGCAACCTCGCCGCACCCCGATGTGTCGGCGGCGTTCGAACGCGTTGAGCAGCGCAAGGCCGAGTCCTCCAATCGGGCTCGCCACCACAGGAAACACTGAGCGTCGGCCGTACGCGGCGCCAGGCTTTAAGACAGGCGAAGATAGAAAGACAGACAACCCTATGAAGTACATGACCAGCGCGGAGATCCGTGAAAAGTACCTGAGCTTTTTCGAGGAAAAGGGCTGCAAGCGCTGGCCCTCGTCGTCCCTGATCCCGGACGATCCGTCCCTTCTGCTGACGAGTGCCGGCATGGTGCAGTTCAAGCCTTACTTCCTGCAGCAGAAGCATCTGGAGGCTCCGTACATCGGCACCACGACCGTGCAGAAGTGCGTGCGCACCAACGACATCGAGATCATCGGCACCACGGGTCGTCACCAGAGCTTCTTCGAAATGCTGGGCAACTTCAGCTTCGGCGAGTACTTCAAAGAGGAAATGTGCGCCTGGGCTTACGAGTTTTCCACCGAAGTGCTGGGGCTTCCGGCCGATCGTCTGTACTTCACGGTGTTCTTGGACGACGACGAGACCATCGAGATCTGGAAAAAGCTCGGGGTTCCCGACGACCATATCTCGCGCTTGGGCGAAGAGGACAACTTCTGGCGCGCTGGGCCTACCGGCCCGTGCGGCCCGTGCTCGGAAATCTACTTCGACCAGGGCGAGGAGTTCGGCTGCGGCAGCCCCGATTGCGCGCCGGGCTGCGATTGCGATCGCTTCCTTGAGTACTGGAACTGCGTGTTCACCCAGTACGACGGCCAGGAAGACGGCACGCTCAAGCCGCTGCCCAAGAAAAACATCGATACCGGCATGGGCCTTGAGCGCATGGCCGCCATCATGCAGGGCGTCCAGTCCAACTACGAGACCGATGTGCTTCGCAGCTTGGTGGCCGTGGGCGAGAAGCTGACCGGCACCGTGTACGGCGAGGATCCGGCGGCGGACCTGTCTTTGCGCATCATGGCAGACCACAGCCGTGCCGTGGCGTTCATGATCGCCGACGGCATCCTGCCTTCCAACGAGGGCCGCGGCTACGTTTTGCGTCGCTTGCTGCGTCGCGCCGTCATGAAGGGCCACCTGCTGGGCCTGGACAAGCCCTTCTTGAACGATTACGTTGACGAGATTGTGAACCTTATGGGTCACGTGTATCCCGAGATCGTGGATAACCGCCAGCTCATGGGCCGCATCATCCTCTCCGAAGAGGAGCGCTTCGGCGCGAACCTGCGTCAGGGCCGTGCCTTCCTCGATGACGCCCTTGCTAAGCTTGAGGGTACGGTTTTGCCGGGCGATCAGGCGTTTACGCTGCACGACACGTACGGTTTCCCGGTGGAGGTTACGCGCGAGCTGTGCGAAGAGCGCGGCATTCAGGTTGACATGGACGGGTTCGGCGTGTGCATGGAAGAGCAGCGCAACCGCGCCCGTGCAGCCAACACGAAAGACGCCGAGGCGGCATGGTCCACGTACGGCGGCGTGATGGCCGAGATCTTGGAGGCCGTAGGCCCCACCGAGTTCGTGGGCTATACGAAGAACGACGCCGACGCGCGCGTGCTGGCCATCGTGAAGGACGGGCAGCAAGTGGATGCGCTCGCCGCAGGCGAGGAAGGTCGCGTGGTGTTGGACGTCACGCCGTTCTACGCCGAGAAGGGCGGTCAGATCGGCGATGCGGGCGTGCTAGCGAAAAACGATGCCCTGGCGGCGGTCCTCGATACGAAAGAGCCCGAAAAGGGCCTGATCGCGCATAGTGTGAAAATGCTGGAAGACGCGCCGGAGGGTCGTATTCAGGTGGGCGACACCGTTCGCGCCGCCATCGACGTGCCGCGCCGCGAGCGCATCCGTCGCAACCATACGGCTACGCATATCCTACATTGGGCGCTGCGCGAGGTGCTGGGCGATCACGTCAAGCAAGCTGGCAGCCTGGTGGCTGAAAACCGCCTGCGCTTCGACTTCACGCACTTCGAGGCCATGACGGCCGAGCAGATCGCCGAAGTCGAGCGCTTGGCCAACCAGAAGGTCATGGAGAACCACGCCGTGCGCGCATACGAGACGTCGCTGGCTTCGGCTCGCGAAGCGGGCGTTATGGCGCTGTTCGGCGAGAAGTACGGCGAGTTCGTGCGCGTGCTCGATATCGAGGGCTTCTCCCAGGAGCTGTGCGGCGGCACGCACGTGTCCGCTACCAGCGAGATCGGCTTCATCAAGGTGACCAGCGAATCGAGCGTGGGTGCGAACCTGCGCCGCATCGAAGCAGTAACCAGCTTCGATGCCTTGGCGTACATGAACCGCGTGGAGGCCGAGCTCAAGGAAACGGCGGAAGAGCTGCGCGTTCCACTGTTCGACGTGGGCGAGCGTACGGCTGCGAACATGAAGCAGCTCAAGGAGCTGCAGGGCAAGCTCAAGCGCAATCGCCAGACCGTGGCCGACGACGGCATCACGAAGCTGGTCGACAGCGCGGCTGCGGCCAAGGGCGGATACCCGGTTATCATCGGGCGTCTGGGCGAAGCCGACGCAGGTCAGATGCGCAACGGCTGGGATGTTCTGCGTGCGCGCATGGCTGCGCCGGGCGCTGCGGTGCTCGCTGGCGAAAAGGACGGCACTCCCATTCTGCTGGCTGCCGGCACTCCCGAAGCGGTGGCTGCCGGATTCGACGCTGGCGCTGTGATCAAGGCTATCTCTTCGAACATCAAGGGCGGCGGCGGCGGAAAGGCCGCCATGGCTCAGGCCGGCGGCAAGGACGCTTCCGGCATCGACGCGGCCCTCGATGCCGCGCGCGAGATGCTGCTGTAAGACGCTTTCTGGCTGGGCGCGGGTGGAAGAGCCCGATGCTCAGCCAGTCTTGGCTCGCACGGGCGCCCCTGCACGGGCGCCCGTGCTCGTGCAGGGGCGCCTCGGTCCCTTCCGCTCGCGTCCGAGGCGTCTTGCCTGCCGCTCGGGGCGGGGCGAGGGTCGCGGTGGCGGCGGGGGCGCATCCCGAACCGGAGAAGCCCTTTTCATCCTGCGCGTGAGCTGCGGCTTGGGGCGCTATCATGGACGGAGCGCCGCAGGCGCGTAGTCGAAAGGGTCTTCAACGACGGATAGGAGCGCTTGTGCGCATCATGGGCTTGGATATCGGAGAAACGCGGATCGGAATCGCTGTGTGCGATCCGGGTGAGCGGGTTGCGTCGCCGGTGTGCGTGCTTCCGGCAAGCGAGGTGCTTGGAGGAGCGAAGTCGTTCAAGCGCGTGCTCGAGGACTGGGAGCCGGAGCTGTTGCTGTGCGGGCTTCCCTACACGATGGCGGGGGCAGAGGGGCCGCAGGCGGCGCGCATCCGCGAGACGGCCGCTCGCATCGGAAGGGCGTGCGATCTTCCCGTTGAGTTCGCCGACGAACGTCTTAGCTCCCAGGAAGCCAAACGGAGTTTGCGTGAAAAGGGCTTGAGCGAACGCGACATGCGCGGCAAAATAGATATGATAGCCGCGAGTTTGTTCTTGCAGGCGTGGCTCGATGCTCGCCGCAACGGGGAAAGGTGAAGGACAGCCCATGCCCTCACGGAAAAGGCAAGTCACGTATTCGCAGCGACCGAACCATGCAGCTCGTTCTGCGCACGCTCGCGGCGAACGTCAATTTAGAACGTACGATACCAGCTATATCCGACCGAAGAAAAGCAAAGCGCCCATCGTCTTTGCGATCATCCTCGCTATCATCGTGCTCGGCGGTTTGGGATGGGGTGTGCTCACCCTGTTCAACAGCTGCTCGGGTCCGCAGGTCGAGCTGCTGGCCGAAGGCGAAGAAGCTACGATCACCGTTGCCGACGGATCAGGCGCTTCCTCTATCGCCGACCAGCTGGTTCAGGCTCGCTTGGTGTCGAGCGCAAGCGAGTTCACCAAGCGCGTGAACGAGTTGAACGCGGCGTCCCAGCTTAAGCCGGGCACGTACACGTTCGCGGGCGGCGCATCGCTTGACAGCATCATCAAGGCCCTGGAAACCGGGCCTGTCATGACCGGCGGCCTGACCATTCCCGAAGGCTTTAAGCTTGCCGACATCGCCAACGCCGTTGCGACGGCAACCGAAGGCCGCGTTTCGGCGGAGGACTTCACGGCGGCTGCATCCAACGCAAGCGTTTACGCTGCCGATTACAGTTTCTTGGCCGATGCCGGAACGAACAGCTTGGAAGGCTTCTTGTTCCCTAAGACGTACAGCTTGGGAGATGACGCTACGGCCGACTCTATCGTTCGCATGATGCTCACCCAGTTCCAAACCGAAACGGCCAACCTCGACTGGTCCTATCCTCAGTCGCAGGGCTTGTCCATCTACGATGCGGTCAAGCTGGCCTCTATCGTAGAGAAGGAATCCAGTGGAGACGAGCATGTGCGCGCCCAGGTTGCCGCCGTGTTCTACAACCGTTTGGCCACGCAGGGAGACCCCAGCTACGGCTTCCTCCAGTCCGACGCCACCACTGCGTACGAGGTGGGCCACGATCCCACGGCCGAAGAAGTGCATGCCCAAACGCCGTACAGCACGTACGCCAACAAGGGGTTGCCGCCTACGCCCATCTGCTCTCCGGGCCTTGACTGCCTTACGGCGGTAACGGCTCCTGACAAGGAGGCGCTGGGTACCTATTTCTTCTTCTACTTCGACAAGGACGGCAACTACTTCTTCAGCAAAACCTACGACGAGCACATAAAGACGTTCTCGTAGGCTGCGGCCCGCTGAAACGAATTCGCCGCCATGCCGTTTTTGAAACCCGACAGATACTTCTCGCGCCTTTCGAAGGTCGATATCGATCGCGATCTTCTGGCGTTGGGGTACCGCAACGTCTTTTTGGACGTTGACAACACCATACTCACGCGCGATACGCACGAGGTTCCGCGCGATGTGGGGCTGTGGCTTGGCCAGGCGCGCGATGCGGGCATCTCGTTTTGCCTGGTGTCGAACAATTGGCATGAGGGCGTGTATCACCTGGCGCAGCGATTGTCGCTGCCCATCGTGGCGAAGGCGGTCAAGCCCTTGCCGCCCGCGTTCATGATTGCGCTTTCGAAGCTGGGAGCCAAGCGCGCGCAAACCGTGGTGATCGGAGATCAGCTGGTCACCGACGTGCTGGGGGCTCACTTCATGGGCATGAAGGCGTATTTGCTGGCTCCTTTGGTGGAGCAGGACCTGCCGCACACGCTCATGCTGCGCAATTTCGAGCGTCTGGTTATGGGGGATCGCAAGCCGGAGGGCGCCTGCACGCCTTCGGCCTCGACCGCGCATCCCGCCGAAAAGGCGAACGGGGCGCACGTCCCAACGAACATAGAGTCGGCGAACAAGGAAGGATAGCCATGACCGAGGCCACGAAACCGCAAAGCTTGTACCTGTTGGGACATCCTATCGCGCATTCGAAATCGCCGGTCATGTACAACGCCGTCTACGAACGGCTGGGCCTGCCGTGGACGTACTTCCCGAAAGACTGCGCCACCGACGACGAAGCGCGGGCGTTCTTGGATGCGCGCGACTTCCTTTCCGTCAATATCACCACGCCGTACAAGCCCCTTGCCTTCCAGGCGGCAACGGCTCAGGCGGCAACGGCCAAGCTGGCTCTGGGCGCCAACGTGCTGGTGCGGAAAGGCGACGCTCTGATCGGCTTCAACACCGATGGTCAGGGCTGCGTGTCCTATCTGGAGCGCACGGGTTTCAGCTTTGCGGGCAAGCGCGTGGCCGTGTGCGGCACCGGCCCTACGGCGCTGTCGATCCTGCATGCAAGCTCGTTGGCCGGTGCGGACGTGGCGCTGTTGGTCGGTCGCGACAAAGAGCGCACGCGCCGGGCTCTCGAAGCGTACGTCGAGCGGTTCGGCCTTATGGCCACGGCAACGATCGATCTGCCGCCCGCGCGTCCGCATCATCGCAGTTTCCGCACGGCATACGAGCGCACCACGTTCAAATTCGGTAGCTACGCTACGTCGGAAAAGGCGCTTGCGTCGGCCGACCTGGTGGTGAACGCCACGCCCTTGGGCATGAAGGCGGGCGATACGGCGCCGTTCGATACCGCGTTGCTGCGCCCCTCCCAAACCGTGTTCGACGCCGTGTACGGGCATGGCGAAACCGCGCTCGTAGCTGCGGCGCGCGAAGCGGGGTGCACGGTGCTCGACGGGTCGGGCATGCTGGTGGCCCAGGCGGTGGCCACGGTGCTGACCGTGTGCGATCTTGCAGACGTCGAGGTGAAGCTGGAAGAAGCCGAGCTGTTCGACATCATGGCGCAGGCCGCGGAGTTTGACTGCTAGCGAGCGTTTGGCCGAGAAGGAGGCTTTCGCGAAGGACTCGCTCCCTTGCCGTGGCGTTTCTCGACGTGCGCCCGCTTTTCGCCGGCCTTGCTGAACTGGTGCGCTACAATATTCTATGAACGTACTTAGAATAACGCGGAAAGCGAACCACCATGAGATACCTCACAGCAGGCGAAAGCCACGGGCCGTGCCTCACGGCTATCGTGGAGGGCGTGCCGGCCGGCCTTAAGATTTCCGAAAAGCAGATCAACATCGACTTGGCTCGGCGTCAGGCGGGCTACGGCCGCGGCGGGCGTCAGAAGATCGAAACCGACACCGTCGAGGTGACGTCGGGCGTGCGT
Source organism: Paraeggerthella sp. (assembly GCF_048427265.1). Classification (NCBI taxonomy): domain Bacteria; kingdom Bacillati; phylum Actinomycetota; class Coriobacteriia; order Eggerthellales; family Eggerthellaceae; genus Paraeggerthella; species Paraeggerthella sp. The sequence continues at coordinate 30,162 of NZ_DBFOSR010000128.1, read as the reverse complement.
TTCGGGCGCACGTTGGGAACCCCCATCGCGCTCGTGGTGCGCAACCGCGACTGGCAGAACTGGACCGACCGCATGGCTGCGTTCGGTGACACCCCGTCTGACCTGGTGCGCGAAGTGTGTCCGCGCCCCGGTCATGCGGATCTGGTGGGCGCTCTCAAAACCAACACCGACGACTGTCGCAATATCTTGGAGCGTGCAAGCGCGCGCGAGACGGCGGCTCGCGTGGCCGCCGCCGGCATTGCGCGCGAGTTCTTGGCCGATTTGGGCGTGGAGGTGTTCTCGTACGTCACCTCCATCGGATCCGCCGTTTTCGAAGAGCAGGACCCGCTCATGAGCGCAGCGGATTACAAGCCGCTCGCCATCGAGACCAGCGAGGTTCGCTGTCCTGACGAGGCGGCCACCCAGGCCATGAAGGCCGAGATAGATCGCGCGAAGGACGCGGGCGAAAGCTTGGGCGGGACGTTTCGCGTGGTGGTTCGCGGACTGCTCCCCGGCGTAGGGGGCTATGCGACGGCGGGGGATCGCCTGACCTCGCGCTTGGGAGCTTCGCTGTTCTCGATTCCCGCCATCAAGGGCGTCGAGTTCGGCCTGGGCTTCGAGGCGGCGCGCCGCGTTGGATCGCAGGTGCACGATCCCATCGCGCTGGACGGCAAGGCGGGATTCGTGCGAACCTCGAACAACGCAGGCGGTTTGGAAGGCGGGATGACCACGGGAATGCCGCTTATCGTGACGGCCGCCATGAAGCCCATCCCCACGCTTATGACCCCGCTTGAGACGGTGAACCTGGACACGCTCGAGGTTGAGGAGGCGTCGAAAGAGCGCAGCGACACCTGCGCCGTTCCCGCTTGCGCGGTGGTGGCCGAAAGCGAGGTGTCGTTCGTGCTGGCCGACGCCTACCTGCAAAAGTTCGGCTGCGACAACATGGCCGACATCAAGGCTGCCGTGAAGGCGTATCGGCAGCGACTGAGGACGATGTCCCGATGACCGGCGGGGGATCGAGCACCAATAGGGAGCATGCGCGCGTCGCGTCCGGCGGCTCGCGTCCGGCTGCTTCGCGGCCCCGGGCTGCGGGGCAGCTTTGCCGCCCGGTGTTTTTCGTGGGGTTCATGGGCGCGGGTAAAACGTCGGTGGCACGGCGCCTTGCGCGAACCTGCGGTGTCGCGTCGGTGGATATGGACACGTACCTCGAGCGTCGGGAAGGAAAGCGCGTCAAGGAGATCTTCGCCGAATCGGGCGAGGACGGCTTCCGCGACATCGAGACCGACGTGCTTCGCGAGCTTGCCGCCAAAGACCCCCTGCTGGTTTCATGCGGCGGCGGGGTGGTGAAGCGCTCGGAAAATCGCGCCATCTTGCACGATGCAGGGTTTGTCGTGTACCTCAAGGTGACGGCCGACGAGGCGAAATCGCGCATCAGCGACACGTCCACCCGCCCGCTGTTCCAAAACATCGAGTCCGCTCGCCAAACGGCGGAGGAACGCGTGCCCCTGTACGCTGAAGTCGCCGACATTACCATCGACACTGCTGGGAAAAGCGTTGCAGCTATCGCCCGCGAGGTGCAAGCTGCGCTTGAGAAGGAGGGCGTCTTGTGCCTGCAACGAAAGTAGTGGTCAACCTTGCGGATGAAAGCCCGTACGACGTGCGCATCGGTGCGGGGGTGCTTGCCAAGCTGGGCGTCCATGTGCGGAAGCATCCGGAACTCGAGCGTGTGGAGCGCGTGCTCGTCGTCACCGATGGCAACGTGGCTCCGCTCTACCTTGCCGATGCGAAGGCTGCGCTTGCCCAAGCGGGTTTTCGCGTGAGCGACGTGACGGTTGCGGCGGGCGAGGGTTCGAAGTCCGTCGAGGTGGCCGCTGAAATCTGGGAAGCCATGGCCCAGCTGTCCTTGGGGCGCGATTGCCTGGTGGTTGCCCTTGGCGGCGGCGTGGTGGGCGATCTGGCCGGCTTCGTCGGCTCGACGTACATGCGCGGCGTGTCGGTGGTGCAGGTTCCCACCACGTTGCTCTCCATGGTGGATTCGTCCGTGGGCGGCAAGACCGGCGTCAACCTCGCGGCGGGCAAGAATCTGGTCGGCACGTTCAACCAGCCTGCGTACGTGTGCGCGGATACCGCCGTGCTGTCCACGCTCGACGATCGTGAATGGGCGTGCGGATGCGCCGAGATCGCAAAGTCGGCCGTCATTGAGTCCGACGAGTTCTTTTTTTGGCTTGTCGAATCGGCGCAGGCGCTGGCTGCGCGCGATCAGGCCACGGTTGAAGAGGCCATCGCTCGATCGGTGGTGTTCAAGGCCAACGTGGTGGCCGCGGACAAGCAGGAGAGCAAGGGCGTGCGCGAGTGCTTGAACTATGGGCACACGTTGGGCCATGCCGTGGAGGCTTTAGCCGGGTACGGTACGTTTTCGCACGGCGCCGCCGTGGCCGAGGGAATGCGGTTCGCCGCGCGCCTGGCGGTGGATCTGGCGGGCGCTTCTTTGGAATTCGTGCAAGCGCAAGATGATCTGCTTGACGCGTTGGGATTGCCGGCTCTTGCGTGGTCGGCCGAGCCTGGCGATATGCTGGCCGCTATGAAGCGGGACAAGAAAGCGCGCCATGGACAGGTTCGCTTCGTGCTGCCTCGCGATGTGGGTTCGTGGGAGCTGATGGACGTTTCCGATAGCGTGATCTTGGAGCATTTGAACGCCTGGGCGAAAAGCAAGGGGTAGACCATGAAGAAGATACTGGTGGTTAACGGGCCGAACCTGGACATGCTGGGGGTGCGCGAGCCGTCGGTGTACGGGCGCGATACCCTCAACGACCTGGAGCGCGAAGTGAAGGCGTACGGCAAGAAGCGCAACGTGGAGGTTGCTTGCTTCCAATCGAACAGCGAAGGCAAGCTCATTCGCAAGATTCATGCGGCCCGCGACGCGTACGACGGCATCGTGTACAACCCCGGCGCGCATACCCATTACTCCTACGCGCTGCGCGATGCCGTTGGCGGCATCGACGTTCCATGCGTCGAGGTGCATATCTCGGACGTGGATGCGCGCGAGCCGTTTCGCCGCGTGTCGGTGATCGCGCCCGTTTGCGTTGCTCAGGTGAAGGGCCGCGGCTTCAAGGGGTACTGCGACGCCATCGACGTGCTGCTTGAAGGCGCGTGCGAGCGTTTGGGCGAAGGGTACCAGGATCGCTACGCTGCCGGACAGGTGATCGTGGGCGGCCGGACGGAGCAGGCTGCGGCCGATCAGGCTGCTTCCGACGCGGCCGCGCCGATGCAGCCAGGGGCCGCCGCGCGACGTCTCGAGCGCTTGCGCAAAGCGTGCGTCGACCAGCGCATGGGGGCGTTTCTGGTTCGCGATACGTCCAACATCGCGTGGCTGACGGCGTTTGACGGCGTTTTCGACGACGAGAGCGCCCATGCGCTGCTGGTCGATCCGCAGGCCGCAGTCCTTCATACCGATTCGCGCTACAGTGAAGCTGCCCGTGCCGCCGCTTTGCCCGAGGGCTCGATTGTCGTGGACGCCCAGCGTGCGACGCACGCCGAGTTCGCAGCGAAATCCGTATCTGCTTTGCGGGAGAAGGGCAGCGATCAGGCGTTGCAGGAAGGCGCGCGCGAGCAAGCGCCCCGTTTCGATCTGGGCATCGAGGATTCCCTGACTCTTTCGAATTACCGCGCGCTCGAATCGGCGTTCGCGGAAAGCGCGGTCGATCTGCGTGAAACGTCCGGCTTCGTGTTGGGCTTGCGCGCCGTGAAGGACGCTTCCGAGATTGTCCGCATGAAGGCCGCGCAGGCCGTCACCGATGCGGCGTTTGCCCATATCGTTGGGTTCATGCGCGTGGGCATGACCGAGCGCGAGGTTCAAATCGAGCTGGAGGACTTCATGCGTCGCCACGGTGCCGACGGCTTGGCGTTCTCGTCGATCGTCGCCACGGGCCCGAACGGTGCCAGCCCGCACGCGATACCGGGAGCAACCCGCCTCGAGGCGGGCCAGTGCGTGGTGCTCGACTTCGGCGCGCGGGCTTACGGGTACTGCTCCGATATGACGCGCACGGTGTTCCTGGGGCAGCCGGATGCTCGCATGCGCAGCGCTTACGAGGCTATTCGTGCTGCGAACGAGCAGGTGGAGGCGCTTCTCGGGCCGGGCGTTACCGGCAAGGAGGCGCACGAACTTGCCGAGCGCGTTTTGGCGGAAGCGGGCTTCGCTGGCAAGATGGGTCACGGCTTGGGTCATGGCGTGGGCATCGACGTGCATGAAGAACCCGTGCTGTCTCCCCGCAATGAGCGTCCGCTCGCGGCGGGCAACGTGGTCACGGTGGAGCCGGGCGTGTACCTGCCGGGCGAGTTCGGCATGCGTTTGGAGGATTTCGGCGTGATCACCGAAACCGGGTTCGAGGTGTTCACGCGCTCTTCGCACGATCCGGTGGTGCTCTAGCCGGACGGTTGGAATCGGGTGCGAGCGTGCGCGTGGACCCCGACGCAGTCTCCCGTTTTGGCAGGCCGGGTGCCGGCTTGTCAAAACAGGCGAGTTTTGCGGGTCCAGACGACCCTTTGAAGCAGGCTTTTCGCGAGGCTCTTTTTAATATCCCAGGTCACAGGCTAGACGGTGCGTTTTATCCTTGTTCGAGGACCAGCAAAACTCGTTCGTTTTGACAAAGTCCCGCCGCGCAAGGGCCTTAAAGCGCTCCGATGCGCATGCTGGTCGCGTTGCCGCGCAACTCCTGATTTTTTTCTGACGGGAGCGATACGCGCATGCCAAGAACGCATGCTATGAGTATAATAAACCAGTTTGAACGCTGATCGGGCCCCGCGGCACGCAGCGGAGACCCGTGAACGAAAGGAATACCGAGAATGGCTATCTCTACCGCCGACTTCAAGAACGGCATGTGCATCGAGTACAACGGCAAGCTGTGCACGATCGTTGAATTCCAGCACGTGAAGCCCGGCAAGGGCGGCGCCTTCGTCCGCACGAAGCTGCGCGACATCAAGACCGGACGCGTTATCGACAACACCTTCAACGCTGGCGTTAAGGTTGAGTCCGTGCGTCTTGAGACGAAGAAGCTGCAGTACCTGTACAACGATGGTGCGGACTTCAACTTCATGGACAACGACACGTTCGAGCAGATGGCCATCCCGGCCGAGACCGTGGGCGACGCGGCGCAGTGGCTCAAGGAAAACGACGAGGCCAGCCTGCTGTATGCCGGTGACGAGCTGATCAGCATCGAGCCGCAGATGTTCGTGGAGCTTGAAGTGGCCGAAACCGACCCCGGCTTCAAGGGCGACACCGTGCAGGGCGGCTCTAAGCCCGCTACGCTCGAAACCGGCGCTACGGTGCAGGTTCCCATGTTCGTCGAGCCTGGCGACATCCTGCAGATCGACACGCGCGACGGCCGCTTCATTAAGCGCGTCTAAAGCGTCTTTCGCGAAGGAGCTGAGATTCCGATTCGGATCTCAGCTCCCCGTATGAGAAAAAGGGCGAGGTCAATGACCTCGCCCTTTTTCTCATACGGGTGCGTGATCGTCGGAAGGCAGGGGATGCTCGGAGCATTTGAGCGTCGAGACGTCCGCCAGATCTTTCGGATCGACCTCAAGCGCTCGGCACAGCTTCACCACGTCGGGGAAGCTTGGTATCGCGCAGCCTCGTTCGATGTTGCTGATACGCGAATGCTTGGTGCCGATCATCAGTGCAAGCCGCTCTTGCGTAAGCCCTTGCTTTTTGCGCAGATCGCGAAGGCTCTTGCCCAAACGGAACGCGTAAAGCTGCACAAGGGGATCCTTGTACGCCGTTCGCTTCTGTTTGCTCGAGCCGTTCATGGGCACAGCGTAACCACGCAATTACATAGTGCTGTAATCGGTTGATTACATTTTGCTATTTCCCTTCGAAACAACGGCATCGCCAAAAAAGCTCGATCGACGCGCTCGTTTCGTCCTTCGAACCCGCGCGCGCCTCCTCCCGCCTTCGTATTCTGTTGCTTACCGGTGAATTTTTCCCCTGGGAGCCCGTAGGGTGTAACCTTCTTCTATAATGCTTAATTCGATCTTTGACTAACTGCAAACCGAAGGGGGTGTGAGTTCATGCCAAGGCTTCAAATCATGGATACCACCATCCGTGACGGCCAGCAAAGCCTATGGGCCACGCGTATGCAGATTGGCGACATGCTGCCGATCCTGCCTAAAATGGACCGTGTCGGATACTGGGCCATCGAGTCGTGGGGCGGCGCGACGTTCGATACGTGCCTGCGCTTCCTCGACGAGAACCCGTGGGACCGCCTGCGCTCCATCAAGGCCAATACGCCCAACACGCCGCTCGCGATGCTTTCTCGCGGCCAGAACCTGGTGGGCTACAAGCATTACTCGCGCGAAATCGTCAATCGCTTCATTAAGGCTGCCAACCGCAACGGCATCCACGTGTTTCGCGTGTTCGACGCGTTGAACGATATTCGCAACGTGATAGACAACGCCGAAGCCATCAAGGAGTGCGGCGCGCATTTCGAAGGCGCCATCTCGTACACGATGTCGCCGGTTCACACTCTCGACAGCTTCCTCGACTACGGTCAGCAGCTCAAGGACCTGGGTGCGGACTCCATCTGCATCAAGGACATGGCCGGCATGCTCACGCCGTACCGCACCGAGCGCATGGTCAAGGCGTTCAACGCCGAAATCGGCCTGCCGGTGCATATCCACTGCCACTATGTCGGCGGCATGGCGCCTGCCAACATCCTCAAGGCCGCCGAAGCCGGAGCCGCTATTGCGGATACCGCGCATGCGCCGCTTGCGTTCGGCAACAGCCATCCGGCGGTCGAGATGATCGCAGCCGCGCTGCAGGAAAGCCGCTACGATACGGGTCTTGACCTTGACCTGCTGTTCGAGATCGCCGAATACTGGGAAGAGGTGCGCAAGCGCGGCCACTACAAGCGCGGCGTTTCCTCGCTCATTCACATGCAGGTGTACTCGCACCAGGTTCCGGGCGGCATGATGTCGAACCTGCTTTCGCAGCTTGAGGTGCAAAACGCCAGCGACCGCCTGCCGGAAGTCATGCGCGAGATCCCCAAGGTGCGCGCCGAAGTGGGCTATCCGCCGCTGGTTACCCCGATGTCGCAGATCGTGGGCACGCAGGCAGTGTTCAACGTGCTGACCGGCAAGCGCTGGGGCGTGGTTTCCAAGGAAATGAAGGATTACATCTGCGGCTACTACGGCAAGGCGCCGGGCCGCATGGACAAGGATATCGTGGCGAAGGTTGTCGGCAACTCGGCGATGCTTCCGCCCGACGTGGCGCCCGGTTCCCTTGTGACGACCACGTTCGACGAGGTTGCCGCGGAAATCGGCGATCTTGCGAAGACGGAGGAGGACGTGCTCATGTACGCCCTGTTCCCGAACGAGGCGCGCACGTTCCTGAGCAAGCACCGCACATCCGAGAAAGTCGATTTCCTCATGGAGCAGGAGTCGAGCCAGACCAAGGAGGACGATTACGTGGATATCAATCAGATTCGCGAGCTGGTTCGCGTTGCCGAGGAAAGCGGCGTCGGCGAGATCATCGTGGAGGAAGAGGGCGCTCGCATTGCCGTGCGCATGCCAAGCGCCATGTCCGCCGTGGCCGTGCAGCCCCAGGCTGTCCCGCAGGTTGCCGCCGCTCCGGCTGCGCCTGCAGCCGCTCCGGCCGAGGCTCCTGCCGAGAACAGCCGTCCGGCCGACTGGTACGCCGTTACGGCTCCCATGGTAGGTACGTTCTACACGTCTCCCGCGCCGGGCGAGCCGCCTTTCGTCCAGGTGGGCGACGAGGTGACTGCCAACCAGACGCTGTGCATCGTCGAAGCCATGAAGCTGATGAACGAGATCACGGCCGAGGAAATGGGCACTGTTCGCGAGATCTGCCTTGAAGACGCCTCGCCGGTCGAGTTCGGCACGGTGCTGTTCTACGTCGAGCCCGTCAGCGAGCAGTCCAAGATTCCGGAGACCGTGTAATGTTCAAGAAGATCCTCATAGCAAACCGCGGCGAGGTGGCGCTGCGCGTCATGCGCGCTTGCAAGGAGCTGGGGGTGAAGACGGTTGCGGTCTACTCGACCGAGGACGCCGACACCTATCCCGTGCAATACGCTGACGAAGCCGTATGCATCGGCCCTGCTCAAGCGAACAAGAGCTACCTGGTGATGCCCAGCATCATCGCTGCTGCAAAAAACACCGGAGCCGAGGCTATCCACCCCGGTTACGGATTCTTGGCCGAAAACGCCGATTTTGCTCGCGCCTGCGTCGACAACGACCTGGTGTTCATCGGCCCTGCGGCCGATTGCATCGAGCGCATGGGCGACAAGAGCTCCGCGCGCGAGACCATGAAGTCGTGCGGCGTGCCCACCGTTCCCGGTTCGGATGGCTGCATCGATACGGCGGCTGAAGCCAAGGCTTTCGCCGACTCCGTGGGCTACCCCGTGCTCATCAAGGCAACGGCCGGCGGCGGCGGCAAGGGCATGCGCGAGGTGCACGACCCCGCCGAACTGGAAGCCCAGTACCAGGCCGCTCGCACCGAAGCGGGCGCTGCGTTCGGCAACGACGGCGTGTACCTGGAGAAGCTGGTGCTGCGTCCGCGCCACGTCGAGGTGCAGGTGCTGGCCGACGACTTCGGCAACCACATTGCGCTGTGCGAGCGCGACTGCTCCGTGCAGCGCCGTCACCAGAAGCTCATCGAGGAAGCGCCCTCTCCGGCGCTGACCGAAGATCTGCGTCGCGCCATGGGCGTTGCGGCCATCAAGGCTGTGCGCGCCGTGGACTACCGCAACGCGGGCACCATCGAGTTTTTGCTCGACACCGACGGTCGCTTCTACTTCATGGAGATGAACACGCGCGTGCAGGTGGAGCACCCTGTCACGGAGGAGATCACCGGCACCGACATCATCAAAGAGCAGTTGCGCATTGCGTCGGGCGAGCCTATGAGCTGCGCTTCCCGTGCGCCGTTCACGCCGCAAGGCCATGCGATCGAGTTCCGCATCAACGCGGAGGATCCGGAGCACGGCTTCCGTCCGTGCCCGGGCAATGTGACGAAGTTCGAGGCTCCTTCGGGTCCCGGCGTTCGCGTGGAAAGCTACGTTCGCACGGGCTCTCGCATCTCCCCGTACTACGATTCGCTTGTTGCCAAGCTTATCGTGCATGGGCAGGACCGCGAGGAGGCTTTGGCGCGCGGTCGTCGCGCCCTTGACGAGTTCGTCATCGAGGGCATTCAAACCACCATACCGTTCCATCGCCGCGTTTTGGAGAACGCTGTATTCTGCGCGGGCGATGCGACAACCGATTTTATCGAAACCCAGATGGGAGATGTGCTATGACGGAATTGAATCTTGATGGCATGGCGCTTGCGCCGGGCGTCGTCGAGACCATCGTGTCCATAGCCGCCAACGAGGTTGACGGCGTTGCCTCGGTCGGTCCTTCGGCAACGAGCAGCCTTCGCTCGGTGTTCGCGGGCAAGCCCTCGACGCAAGGCATCGAGGTCGCGATCGACGAAGACGACAAACTGCAGGTTTCCGTGCGTGTCGACGTGTACTACGGCTACGTGCTGCCCGATCTTGCCGCCAACTTGCGCAAGGCCATCGCTGATGCGGTGTCCAGCCAGGTGGGAGCAAGCGTGGCTTCCGTTGACGTGTACATCGACGGCATCCAGTTCGCTCGCTAAGCAGCGGGGGTTTCAGGTACATTTATGGCTGCCAAACGACATGAACGCACGCACGCACGCCGCGTTGCGCTGCAGGTGCTCTACACAAGCGAAATTACCGACGAGTCGCCGGCGGCTATCGCCGAAGGTGACGCGCGCTTGACCGACGACGGGTTCTTGCCCGATTACGCGCTGTCCCTTATCAGGGGGGTGGAAGCGCATCGCTGTGCAATCGACGACCATCTGGTGGCAACGTCCGAGAACTGGTCGCTCAACCGCATGCCCATCGTCGACCGCTCCATTCTGCGTCTTGCGACGTACGAGATGATGTACGTGGAAGACGTGCCGACTTCGGTCAGCATTAACGAGGCCGTTGAGCTGGCTAAAGACTTCGGCGGCGAAGACGAATCTCCGCGTTTCGTCAACGGTGTGCTCGGCCGCATTGCAAAGCGTCTTGACGGCGTGGAGGACGCGGCGGGCGGTTCCGCAGGCGAGCCTGCGGAGGAGGAGCCGTCCTCGAAGGCTTCCGCAACGGTGCCCGCTGATGCGGAAGCCGTGCCGGCTCCCGTTTTCGAAGCGCCTGTTGAAGAGGTGGCTGCACCGTGCGTTGCTTCGGAGGCTTCGAATGCCTAACGAAGGCTACCAGACGTTCGAGGACGTGAAGTCTCGCCTCGATCAGATCGTCGATGCGGTGAGCGACGAGTCGCTGCCGCTTGACGAAGCTCTGGCCCTGTACGAAGAAGCAGTGGGCTTGGGCTTGCGCGCAAGCGACTTGCTTGAAGAGAATATAGAGGCGCAGCGCGCGGCCGACCAGGCCGAAGGCGATGCAGCCGAAACGGCGGGAGCAGCCGCTCCCGCCGAACCTGTCGCCGATCCCTCTGACGCAAGTCCGAGCGATCCTGCTACGGCTTGATGCTTGAAAGGCACGCTGCATGAACGAGAAGCGTATTCTGGACATAGTATCGTCTCCTGCAGATTTGAAGCTCCTGAATAACGAGGAGCTTTCTATTCTTGCGCAGGAGATCCGCGAGGAGATCATCACGGTGACGTCGGATACCGGCGGTCACGTGGCTTCGTCGTTGGGCGCGGTGGAGATCATTTTGGCGGCGCACAGCATGTTGGACTGCCCTCATGACAAGCTGGTTTTCGACGTGGGGCATCAGGCGTATGCGCACAAATTGGTGACGGGTCGGCTTGAGGAGTTCGGCACCCTGCGTACGTACGGGGGCCTGTCCGGCTTCCCGAAGCCGGGTGAAAGCCCGTACGACGTGCATCCGTCCGGTCATGCTTCCGACTCGCTTTCCGTAGCGTTGGGCTTGGCCGAGGCGCGCGATCTGGCGGGCGGAACCGAGAAGATCGTGGCGGTCATCGGCGATGCGGCGCTTGCCGGCGGCATGGCCTTCGAGGCGCTCAACAACATTGGGCAAGCGCAAACGCCCCTGGTCATCATCTTGAACGACAACGAGATGTCCATTTCTCGCAACGTGGGCGCGCTCATGAAACACCTGGGGTACATGCGTGCGTCCACGCAGTATCGTCAAACGCGCGACAGCGTGCAGGAGGTGCTGGAAAGCGGCGGCCCGTTCAGCAACGCCTTGGCTAAGTTCGGCCGCAACGTGAAAGAGTCCATGAAGCAGTTCATCATCCCTCGTTCGATGATGTTCGAGCAGCTGGGCATCTTGTGCACCGCTCCCATCGACGGGCACGACATCGGGCTGCTCAAGGAAACGCTGGCCGCGGTGCTCGCCACCGACGGTCCGGCGCTCATCCACGTGGTCACGCGCAAGGGCGCGGGCTACGAGCCCGCGGTTCGCAACCCCGAGAAGTTCCACGGCATCGCGCCGTTCGACATTGCCACGGGCGAAGTGAAGAAGAAGCCCGCTTCCGCTCCGTCGTATACGAGCGTGTTCGGCAAGGCGCTTGTGAAGGAAGCTCGCCGCGACGATCGCATCGTCGCCATCACGGCCGCCATGCAGGGGGGGACGGGTCTGGACGGGTTCGCTCAGGAGTTCCCCGATCGTTTCGTGGACGCCGGCATAGCAGAAGAGCATGCGGTGGGTCTGGCCAGCGGTTTGGCGCTTGGCGGCCAGAAGCCCGTTATTGCCGTGTACTCGACTTTTTTGCAGCGCGCAATCGATCAGATGATCATCAACAACGCTCTGCCGAACCTCGATGTGGTGTTCGCCATCGACCGCGCCGGCGTGGTGGGGGAGGATGGCCCCACGCACCACGGCATGTTCGATCTGGTGTACACCCGCATGGTCCCCAACATGAGGGTGCTTGCGCCTTCGGACGAGGCCGAGTTGGTTCATGCGCTTCATACGGCACTGGCACTGGGCGGTCCCTTCGCCATTCGCTATCCGCGCGGCGCAGCCGAGGGCGTCGAGCTTCCCGAAGAGCCTCTGGTGCTTGAAGAGGGCAAGGCCCGCGTTATTCGCGAAGGCCGCGACGTGGCCATCCTTGCGTTCGGGCGCATGGTTTCGCGCGCGCTCGGGGCCGCCGATTTGCTGGCGGACCGGGGCATCGACGCGCGCGTGGTGGACATGCGCTGGGCCAAGCCGCTCGATGTCGACGAAATCGCGCGCGCTGCAGACACGAAGCTGGTGGTCACGGTTGAGGGCGGCGTGCTTGCGGGCGGCGTCGGCGAAGGCGTGTTGGGCGAGATGGCGCGCATGGGCCGCATCGCCCCCACCCTTAACCTGGGAATCCCCGATCGCTATATCCAGCAAGGCGGATCCAACGCGCTTCTGCACGATTTGGGCTTGGATCCGGAAGGTATCGCGGACTCTATCGAGAAGCGTTTGCAGGGGTAGGGAAACTTTACCTGCATTTGATCTTTTCTTTGCAAAGTCCTGATATCGTTTTTGTGGCGTTTCTGCATGGCGTTTTCAGGTGAAAGGGCTTTTCATGAACTACGATTTTGGGGCGTTCATCGCCGCGTTTTGCAGCGATCCCGTCCTTGCGCTCATCGTGCTTCTGACGTTGGGCGCCACGGTGGTCAACGGCGCGACCGACGCGCCGAACGCCATCGCCACGGTCGTGGGAACGAAGGCGATGAAGCCGACTCCGGCTATCGCGATGGCCGCCGTATGCAACTTCATCGGCTTGGCCGCCATCACGATGATTTCCTCTGCGGTTGCCATGACCATTTTCAAAATGGTCGATTTTGGAGGCAACAACCATGCGGCGCTCGTTGCGCTTGCGGCCGCTATGGTGGCCATTATCGTCTGGGGCGTGGCCGCGTGGTACTTCGGCATACCTACGTCGCAGAGCCATTCGCTCATCGCCGGCATTACCGGCGCGGCCATCGCGCTGCAGGGAGGCTTGGCCGGCGTTAACGGCGACGAGTGGATGAAGGTGGTGTACGGCCTGGTCATATCCACCGTTTTGGGTTTTGGAACCGGCTGGCTGTTCACACGCTTGATAAAAGTGGCCTGCAGGGGCGCCGAACGCACCAAGGCGAATTCGTTCTTCAAGTGGGCCCAGATTGTTTCTGGCGCGGGCGTGGCCGTTTTGCATGGCGCGCAAGATGGGCAGAAGTTCTTGTCGCTGTGCATGCTCGGCATCATGCTGGCTATGGACGGCGTGGCGTACTCCGATGTGGAATTCCCCATGTGGCTGATTCTTCTTGTTTCCATGACCATGGCTCTCGGGACGGCCGTAGGGGGTAAGAAGATCATCAAATCGGTTGGCATGAACATGGTGAAGATGGAGCAGTACCAGGGATTCTCGGCTTGCCTGTCCGCATGCTTCTGCATTGGGTTGGCTACGTTCACCGGCTTGCCCGTATCCACCACGCACACCAAGACCACGGCCATCATGGGCGTTGGCGCTGAGAAAAGCCTGCGCACGGTGAAGTGGGGCCTTGCCGGCAAGATGGTGCTCACCTGGGTGCTCACGTTCCCCGGCTGCGGCCTGCTCGCCTTCGGCTTCACGCATCTGTTCCTGATGGTCTTCTAAGCGGCAGGTAAGACAAGGCAAGGAAGCGGGTTGGCAGGGCGCCGTCTGCGCTCCCTTGCCTTGTTTCGCGCTCGCAGCGACGTCAGGCGGGGAGAACCGCGCGTTCCATGATGTAATCGTCCATGACGAACCCGTTGCCGATATCGGTTTCCACGGCGTCGATCGTTTTGAACCCTTTGCCCAGATAAGCTCGGACGCCCAGGTCGTTATGCTTGTTGACCGTCAGGTACAACGCGCTCAACCCGCGTTCGCGCGCCAGCTGATCATAGAACGCGATGGTGCGCGACGCGAATCCGCAACCGCGCTCCTTGGCAAGCAGGTAGATTTTTGATATGAAGTAGCGGTTCGTTTCCGCTTCCACGCGGCCTCCCGTGTACCCCACGATGCGTCCGTCGTCTTCTGCATGCAGGAACCAGTATTCATAGGCATGCTCGCGCATGTCCCGCTCGATGGCGCTGAGGCTTTGGAACTGCTCCACCATGTAATCCGTCTGCTCGGGGCCGATGATGGCGGGCCAGTACTCGTGCCAGATCTCATCTGCCAGGGTTGCTAGCTGGGCGCGATCTTCGTCTGACGTTACCGGTGCGAATGCGACGTTCGTTGCTCCCATGGCGTTCCTTTCTGCGCGACGGTATGCTCGCGGTGTTCATGTAGGCTGGTTTGCATTGTAACGCTGATGCTTCTCCTTTGTTGAAAGACCTCTTCGAATTCGTCGACGGCGGCGTCCTTGCTGCGGCGGTTGAGCCGATGAAGATATGGATGTTCGTCGAAGGACGGGCGACATCCTAGCAGCACGCTTGCGTTTTGATGCTAACGATATATAATCCTATTTAATCAAACGTATAGTTACCATGAAACGGCAGGTACGCATCATGTCTTCCTCGACTGTCGAAAAGCAGGAACGCGCGACTACGCGCAACACTATTCAGCGAGCGCTTGTTTTAGAAGCGGTGCAGTCGCTGTGCAATCATCCCACGTCGGCCGATGTGTACGAGGTCGTCCGCGAAAAGCACCCCAATATCTCGCGCGCCACGGTGTATCGCAACTTGGGCGTACTGGCGAATCGCGGCGAAGTGTTGCGGGTGGAGGTTCCCAACGGCGCTGATCGCTATGATTTCCGCAACAAGCCCCATTACCATGCGAAGTGCCGCGTGTGCGGCGGCGTATTCGACATCGAGATGCCGCATCTTGACGACTTGGCCGCCCAGGTGCAAGACGCTCATGGCTTTGCTATCGAGGGCCACGAGATCATCTTCGACGGCGTATGCGCAACGTGTCGGGCGGCGCACGCGAACTGAGCGTGCCGCTTGCGGGCAAGAAGCGTGTTTTGCTCGTAAATATCGCGTAAGACGCTAAAAAGAACGTAGTGCGTTCATAAGCCTATGCTATACTAATTCAGCTTATAGGGCAGTCCTGTAAGCGCATAGCAATGTAGGCCCCCGAGACATGTTTTGTTACACAGCTCGGCACACGCGTTTTCGTGCAGAGCGGACATGGTGCACGTAGCAATCAATCATGACGAAGGGTCCCCGATTAGAAGAATTGAAAGGGGTCCGTTTTGACCGACATCAAGAACACGTCCGTCATCGACTTCGAAGACATCTCCGACGAACTCATGAACGAGATGATCGACGGCACGCTGACCGAGTTCGACGAGGGCGACCTGGTCGACGGCACGGTCGTCAAGATCGAGCACGACGAAGTGCTCGTTGACATCGGCTTCAAGAGCGAGGGCGTTATCCCGTCCCGCGAGCTCTCCATCCGCAAGGACGCCGATCCGTCCGACATCGTGGAGCTGGGCGAGAAGATCGAGGCTCTGGTTCTCCAGAAGGAGGACAAGGACGGTCGTCTGATCCTCTCCAAGAAGCGTGCCGAGTACGAGCGTGCTTGGATCCGTGTCGAAGAGAAGTTCAAGGCCGGCGAAGTGGTCACGGGCGAGGTTATCGAAGTGGTCAAGGGCGGTCTCATCCTGGACATCGGCCTGCGCGGCTTCCTGCCGGCGTCGCTGGTCGACCTTCGTCGCGTCAAGGATCTGGACATGTACCTGGGCACCGAGATCGAAGCCCGCGTCATCGAGATGGATCGCAACCGCAACAACGTCGTGCTGTCCCGCCGCGTGCTGCTCGAGGAAGGCCGCAAGAACGAGCGCGCCGAGATCCTCGCGAAGCTCAGCAAGGGCATGCGCCTCAAGGGCACCGTTTCCTCGATCGTCGACTTCGGCGCATTCGTCGACCTGGGCGGCATCGACGGCCTGGTGCACATCTCCGAGCTTTCCTGGAACCACGTCAACCATCCGTCCGAGGTCGTCAAGGTTGGCGACGAGGTCGAGGTCGAGGTTCTGGATGTCGATCTGCAGCGCGAGCGCATCTCGCTCGGCCTCAAGCAGACGACGGAGGATCCCTGGATCAAGCTCGTCGAGAGCTATCCGGTTGGCTCCATCGTCGACGGCAAGGTGACGAAGATCGTGCCGTTCGGCGCGTTCATCGAGCTTGGCCAGTCCATCGAGGGCCTGGTGCACATCTCCGAGATGGCTCAGCGTCACATCGATACCCCGGCGCAGGTTGTCAAGGCCGGCGACGAGGTCAAGGTCAAGGTCATGGAGATCAACCCCGAGCGTCGTCGCATCTCCCTGTCCATGAAGGCCGCTGCGGCTGACCTGGGCTTCGAGATCGAGGTGGACGAGTCCATCGTCGTCGAGGAGAAGCCGGCTAAGAAGAAGGCCGAGAAGAAGGATGCTCCTGCCGAGGAAGCTGCTGCTCCCGAGGCTGCTGAATAAAACTTCTCAGCACCGAGTGTATGCGAAAGGGTCCCAGCGATGGGACCCTTTCTTTATGGGGCGACTATGGGCGACCATGGGGCGACGCAAGCGGGAATCAGTCGGTGCGAACCATGCAGGATTTCCCGACGATGCTTGGGGAAAGGAGCGCGCAAGCCAGCGCACCGTTCTTCGGGAGGTCGGGGCGCCCCGACCTCCCGATGCGTGCTACTTCTGCTTCGCCATGCCCTGCACCATCGTGTGCGCCAACGATCGCACGGCGTCCGACGCGGAGGCGTTCGCCTTCGTGGCGGACGCCTCAAGCGGCGTTTCCACCTTCGCTGCTTCGGCACCTTCTTCATGCTTGGGCAGCAGCGGCGCAACGGCCTGGTAGATAAGATCGACGTAGGCTTGAGCACCCTCTTCGGTCAGGTGCGTTCCGTCGCCGTCGAAGTAGCTGTCTTGGTTGGCGCTTGCGGAGTACCAATCGATCACGTGCACGTTGGCGTGGCGCTCGGCAGCTCGGGCGAGTGCGTCGTTGGTGTCGGCCACCCATGATTGCGGGCTGCGCGTGTTCACCAGGAACACCTGCTTATCGGGGCCTATGGAGTCGACAAGGCTGTCGATCTGCTCGTCGGTTGCCCGGCCGTTGGTGCCCAGCGCGAACACCACCACGCCTCCGATAATGCCTTGTTGTTCGTAGCCCTTGTACACCTCGGCGCCAATGGGAAGCTGCCGATTCACGGCTGCATCGATGGCCCCGTAAGGGAACTGCTCCTTGAAGTAGGGGATAGTGCGCACGGAAACCGAATCGCCGATCATCATGATGTCGAGTTTCGGCTGTTCGGCAGGAGCATCTTCTCCCTCAGGGAGCGTTTCCGGAATGCCGGAGGTTTGCGCGCTTTCGTCTTTGAGCAGATTAGCGCCTTCGAGTGCCGACGTAGGGGGTACGAGTACCAGGCCGCCTACGGCAACGACCGTTACGCCTACGGCGGCAACGGTCGGTATGGCGTGCGTGCGCAGCCAGGAGGGAGCGTCGAGTTCTTTCGAACGAACGTCCTTGATAAAGGATCCTATGGCTCCACGGCGAATGGGATTCTCTACGAATCGGTACGAGAACGCAGCGCAAGCGAAGATGACTGCAAGTTGAATCAGGTACATCCACCAGGGGGTTTCGCCGGTGAAGTTGCGGGGGTTCATGAGCAGCAAAAGCGGGTAGTGCCACAGGTAGATGCCGTACGATCGCAAACCTACCCATACAAGCGGTTTCGCGCTCGCGGCTCGTCCCAGCAGGCTGGCGGGATGCACCATGACGGCTATGAGGATGGCGGTGAGCACGGAGGCCAGCAGCGTTCCGCCGTAATACCAGAACGGCGAGAACCCGTCTACGAACACGGCCATCGCCAGCAGTCCGACGAACGCGACGATGCCCACGCCGTCAAGAGCCTTGCGCACCTGCTTGGTCAGATGGATCTCTCCTTTGGCCCCGAGGAGGTGCGAAGGCCAAACGAACGCCAGCCAGGCTCCAATGAGCAGCGAGAACGCGCGCGTGTCGGTGCCGTAGTACACGCGGCTGGGGTCTGCCGCAGGATTGTAGAGGAGAGCCATCTCGGCAGCGGAGAGCAGCGCGAGCACCAGCGTGGCGTTGCGCATGGTGGTGCGCTTGAGGCCGGCTTTGTGCGCGGCGAACAGCAGGACAGGCCAAATGAGATAGAACTGCTCTTCGATGGCGAGCGACCAGAAGTGGGTGAGGGGCGACGGTGCGCCCAGCGCGTCGAAATACGATACGTCATGGAAGATGTACCACCAGTTCGTGACCCAGAGAAGCGCTGCCCACATATCGTCGCGCAGCTTGGTGAGCAAGCTGTGGTCGAACACGGTGAAAAGCACCGCGGAGCAGATGATGACGAACACGATGGCCGGCATGAGCCGCCGGATGCGTCGAAGCCAGAATTGCGGCAGGTTGATGCGACGGGTGCTGTCCCATTCGATAAGCAGCAGGCTCGTGATAAGATAACCTGACAGCACGAAGAACACGGTGACGCCCAGAAGGCCGCCCGGCGCCCAGAACATGCCCATGTGATAGGCGATAACCGCAAGTACGGCGAAGGCGCGCAGGCCGTCGAGAGCAGGGATGTAGCGCGATTTCGTGGTAGATTTTTCAGCCGGCATTCCGGCACCCTCCTGGTCTTTCTTAGGATGCAGCGTAACGACTTAGTATAGCAGCGCGCTTGCTCTATAATGGCCGGGCTGCAAGGTTTCAAAATATGGTTAACTACGCGTATCGTTGGTTGAGAGGCGGTTGCATGCAGGCAGGTGCGAAGGTGGCGCTCGGCATGAGCGGCGGCGTGGACAGCGCCGTATCGGCGGCGTTGCTGCTGAGGGCGGGATGCCAGGTGATGGGCGTAACGTGTCGGTTCCATGATGACGAAGCCAGCGCACAGGCCGAGGCCGATGCGGCTGCGGTGTGCGCTTTGCTGGGCATTCCCCATGTTGTTCACGATAGCGTGGCGACGTTCGAGCGTTGCGTGGTGGAGCCGTTCGTCGACGCGTACGCGTGTGGGCTCACCCCCAGCCCTTGCGTGTGCTGCAATGCGCGCTGCAAGATTCCCGCGTTGCTGGAGGCTGCCGACAGTCACGGCTGCGACAGCGTGGCCACGGGCCATTACGCGCGCATCGCGCGTTTGACGAGCAACGACCGCTTCGTGGTGAAGACCGCGCTTGACGCGCGCAAAGACCAAAGTTACATGCTGTCGATGCTTTCCCAAGAGCAGCTTTCCCGCCTGGTTCTTCCTCTGGGCGCCATGACGAAGATCGACGTTCGCCTTATCGCTTCCGATCTGGGGCTTCATGTTGCAGAAAAGCCGGAAAGCCAAGACAACTGCTTCGTGGAGGGCGATTACCGGGACTTTCTTCGCCAGCGCGGGGTGAAGGACGCCCCCGGCGACATCGTCGACCGAACGGGCACGGTTCTGGGGCAGCACGAAGGGCTGTCGAACTATACGGTTGGACAGCGAAAGGGAATTGGTCTGGCCGCTGAAGAGCCGTACTACGTGGTGGAAAAGCGCGCCGCATCCGGCCAGCTGGTCGTGGGGTTTGCGGCGGAGACGCTTATTCGCGCGGTCCGCATTCGCGATGCGAACTGGCAGGCGCTCGAAACGTTCGGCGAGCCGCGTAGCGCGATGGTCAAACTGCGCTACCGAAGCCGAGCGGTACCGTGTATCATAGAATTCGAAGATGGCGCGCGTGCGCGCATTGCGCTGCGAAGCCCGCAGCCAACGACGGCGCCGGGGCAGTACGCTGTTCTCTATGAGGGTGATACCGTGCTGGGAGGCGGCATGATCGAGGAGGTAGAGCAAGCATGAAAAAGCTGTTCATCATCGGTGGAATGGGAGCCGGAAAGTCAACCGCTCGCAAAGCTCTTGTAGAACAGGGGCTGCCGAACGTCGACCTCGACAAGGTTGGCCACGACGTGCTTCTGTGGGATACGGTGAAGGCCGAGCTGACCGACACGTTCGGTGCTGACATCTTGGGAGAAGACGGCGAGATCGATCGCCGTGCTTTGGCGGCGAAGGCTTTCGTGAATCCTGCCGAGACGCGCAAGCTTAACCGCATCACGCTGCCGCGTATCGAGGAAGCGTTCACCGACCGTATTGCCGAGCTGGAACAAGAGGGCCACAAGGCGGTGGTCGTGGAGTATTCCGTGTTCAAGAATCGCCAAACCTCGCTGGCGTACGACGCCGACGTGGTCATGGCCGTTCTGGCTCCCATTGATATGCGCATCGAGCGGGCGGTGAAAAGCGGTTGGGACGAGGCCGACGTTCGCCGTCGCATAGCTCAGCAGATCACCGATGCCGATCGCATCGAAGCTGCCGACGTGGTGTTCAACAACGACGGCACTCCCGACGAGATGCGCAACAAGGTGCTTGCGTGGTGGGGGGAATATTCTCAGGAGCTGTAAGCCTTTAACTAAAGCGGGACCGAGGGTGAGGTGGAAAGACGGTGAGACAGAGGGGTTGATGACTCGCCGGCCTTCCACCTCGCCTGCTTGTTCGAAGGGATCATAGATGGCGCATCTTACGAATATCGAGGGCATCGAAATGGAAGGCAAACTGCCGGAAGTGAGATTGTCCACCACCCCGTTCGAAGTGGTGTCTCCCTTCGAGCCGTCGGGCGACCAACCCCAAGCGATCGAAAAGTTGGCCAAAGGCGTGAACGACGGCCTTCGTTACCAAACGCTTCTCGGCGTGACCGGATCGGGCAAGACGTTCACCATGGCCAAGACCATCGAGGCCGTGCAGAAGCCCACGCTGGTCATGGCGCCGAACAAGACGCTGGCCGCCCAATTGGCAAGCGAGCTCAAAGAGTTCTTCCCCAACAACTCTGTGGTGTACTTCGTCAGCTACTACGATTACTACCAGCCGGAAGCGTACGTTCCTTCGTCAGACACGTTCATCGAGAAAGACGCCTCTATCAACGAAGAGGTGGAGAAGCTGCGGCATGCGGCAACGTCCGCGCTGCTGTCGCGGCGCGACTGCATTGTGGTCGCCTCGGTGTCGTGCATCTACGGCATTGGCAGCCCGATGGATTACGCGGGGATGGCCGTGTTCGTGGACAAGCAGAAGGAAATGGATCGCGACCAGGTGATCCACGAGCTTATCGATATTCAGTACGATCGCAACGATTACGATCTGAAGCGCGGTACGTTCCGCGTGCGCGGCGACGCCCTCGACGTGTTTCCGCCGTACGCGGACAATCCCATCCGCATCGAGTTCTGGGGCGACGAGATAGAGGCCATCGCCGAAATCGACAACGTGACGGGCGAGGTCGTCAACGAATTCGAAGCGCTGCCCATCTGGCCGGCGTCGCATTACGTGACCGCGCGCCCCAAGATGGACCGCGCGCTGGGCACGATCCGCGACGAGCTGCGCGAGCGCTTGCAGCAGTTCAAGGAGGAAGGCAAGCTGCTGGAGGCTCAACGCTTGGAGATGCGCGTGGCGTACGATTTGGAGATGCTCGAAACCATGGGGTTCTGCTCGGGCATCGAGAACTATTCCCGCCACATGGACGGCCGCCAGCCGGGCGAGCCGCCGTACACCCTGATCGATTACTTCCCGAAAGACTTCCTCTGCATTATCGACGAGAGCCATGTGACCGTGCCTCAGATTCGCGGCATGCACGAAGGCGACCGCTCGCGCAAGATCACCTTGACCGAGCATGGGTTCCGTCTGCCTAGCTGTTTGGACAACCGTCCTTTGCGATTCGACGAGTTCGAGGACCGCGTTCCCCAGTTCGTGTACGTATCGGCTACGCCGGGCGACTACGAAGAGAAGGTCACGCAGCAGCAGGTCGAGCAGATCATTCGACCGACGGGGCTGCTTGATCCGGAGATCATCGTGCGCGGATCGGCTTCGCAGATCGACGACATCATCGACGAGGCGAAGGAGCGCGCTGCCCGCGACGAGCGCGTGCTCATTACCACGCTTACGAAGAAGATGGCGGAAGATCTGACCGATCACTTGCTCGACCAGGGCGTGAACACGCGGTACATGCACTCGGACATCGCTACGCTTGAGCGCGTGGAGATCCTGCGCGACCTGCGCCGCGGCGAATTCGACGTGCTGGTGGGCATCAACTTGCTGCGCGAGGGCTTGGACCTGCCGGAAGTGTCGCTTGTCGCCATTCTGGATGCCGACAAAGAGGGATTCCTGCGCAACCATCGCTCCCTGATCCAGACCATCGGGCGCGCCGCCCGCAACGTGTCGGGCCAGGTGATCATGTACGCCGACAAGATCACCGACTCCATGGCGCGCGCCATCGACGAGACGAAGCGCCGTCGCGCTATCCAGATGCAGTACAACGAGGATCACGGCATCGAGCCGCAGACCATTCGCAAGGCCATCAACGACATCATGAGCTACGTGACCGACGAGATGGGCAACACCACGGCGGAGCAGGTCAACAAGGAGCTGGCCGAGCTGTCGCGCGAGGAGGTCCTGCGCATCATATCGTCTATGGAAGACGACATGGCGGCGGCGTCCAAGAGCATGGACTTCGAGGAAGCCGCTCGTTTGCGCGATCAGGTGGTGAAGCTGCGCGCGCAGGTCGAGGGATCGAGCGAAGAGGACGTGCTCAAGGATCTCAAGAAGAGCGCGCGCAAGGGAAGCGCTTTCGGCAATCGCAAGAACGCAGCGTACGGTTCAAGCCGAAGGTCCTAGCGGGCCGCACGTTCGATACGGGCTGTCGACCGTGGGCGAGGGATCGCCTTCGCCCACGGTCGCGGCATGCGCTACTCGGCGGCTTCTGCGTTCTGCGCCGCACCGCTGTCGCGCACGATGGTCGGCTTGTCGCTGTCGAGCGCTCGCACGCTTTTGGGCAGGTAGATCGCCAGGCCCAGAACCAGGCAGATCAGGCCGTCCACCACGAAGAACGGTGCAACGCCGATGGATTCGGCCAGCACGCCGCCGAACGCGATTCCCACAGGAGAGGCCAGGCCCATGGCCGCCATGGCCAGACCCAGCACGCGACCGGTTTTCTCTTCAGGGGTGTTGCGCTGGATGAGCGTGATGAGCGGGCCGTTGAACCAGGCGCACGCGACCGCCATTGCGGCGCACAGCATGACGAACGCCCAGAACATGGTGGGTGCAAGGAATCCGCATGCCATGGTGGTCGCGCCCACGATGAAAGCTGCGATCCCGATCAAAAGGGCAAGCCGCTTGCCGCCGCCCCAGATCATGAGGATGGCCGATCCTATGATCATGCCCACGCCGAACGATGCTTCCACGATGGACGCCGCGTAGCCGTCTCCGCCGAAATGGTCGAACGTCATAAGCGGGAAGATCGCGCCGAGCGGGGCGAAGGTGACCATGCCGATCGTGACGCCGGCAATCAGGATGACCAGGCCGCGATTGGCCGACAGGGCTTTCCACCCGTCGCGCATGTTCGCGAGCACGTGTTGGTCTTTCGCGGACTCGTCGACAACCGTGGGTATCTTCACCAGGGCCAGGCCGGCAACGGCCAAAAGCGCTCCCAGGAAGTCCAGGAACATGACCGAGTGGAATCCGAACGTGGTGTACAGGAAGATGCCGAACGCAGGCGCGCCGATGGACGCTACGGAAATGAGCAGCTGGTCGAGCGTGTTGATGCGCAGCAGGTGCTTCTCCGGCACGAGCAGCGGCATGGCCGCCATCATGGCCGGCCCGTGAAACGCCTGCCCAACGCTGCGCGCGATGACCAATACCATGAGCAAGCCGAACGAAACCTGGCCGAACAAGATGACGAAGCCCAGGCCAAGCGATATGATGCCGATGCCCAGATCGGCTGCGATCATGACGGTTTTCCGGTTGTACTTGTCTGCTATCACGCCGCCGAAAGGCGAAAGAAGCCCTTGCGGCAGGTAGGCGCAGATGGCTGCGGCGGACAGCATGATGGCGCTGCCGGTGGTTTCGGTGATGTACCAGATCACCGCGTATCCTGCGGCGTAGCTGGTGATCATCGAGGCGGCCTGCCCGGCCCAGATGGTGGCGATGATGGCAAGCCATCGTTTGGGAAGCGGTTGCCCGCCTGCGCTCATGAGCGCGGTTGATTCGGTCATAAGGATGCTCCTTGATAGTGGTGTGCTGAATTGATGATGCGGTAGCGCATGCGGTTGCGCTACCAATTTTGCATGGAATCGGGACGAAACGAGCGCAACGACAAGTTGCGCTTGCATGCATCATGAGAACGATGCAGGAATCGCAAGGCGATTTGCTAGTAGATTTGTCCCGCCATCAAAACAGAGCTCCTAGAAATTTGATCAGAATCGCGGCGATCAGTGTAACATACGTGACGTGATTGGCCAACAAGGGCGTTTGCGGGCGAAAGGTGCCGAGCGACCTGCCTTTACGGCTTCCCTGTGCCTTTCGCTTGCGCCGCGCTGGCGCGCTCGAAGCTACAGCGCTTCGGTCATGCGCAGGTTGAGGTCGACCGACGTGCTGATTCCTGCGACGGTGCCGCCGTTGGTGTACTGCCACAGGGCGAAGTCGAAACGCGCCCGCGGCACGGCGGCGTCGTATTCCGCAAACCAGATGGGCCGGTTTCCCAGCGCAGTTCGGTCGTAGCGCGCCATATCCCCGTTGTTTCCGTAGATCATGGTCTTGTACCCAGCGGCTTCAAGGCGCTCGCAAAACGCGATCGCCGCGGCAGTGAGCGTGCCTTTGTCCAGGTTGTTGGCGCGTCCGTTGGGATCCGCCACGGGCTCATGGTCGAAGGCAACGGGAAGTTCAAGGGCGCGCCCGTTGAGTTGGGCCAGCACGAACTCCGCTTCTTCGACGGCTTCGGCAGCGTTCACTGCTTGCGAGAAGAAGTATGCTCCCGTTTGGAGTCCTGCGGCTTGCGCGCCGCGCACGTTCTCGTCGAAGCGGGCATCGGCGGACAAGCCCCCTTGGGTGTACCCGCGGTTTCCTATGCGCACGAAAGCGAAATCGATGCCGTCTGCAGCTACCGCATTCCAATCTATGAAGCCTTGATGATCGGAGACGTCGACGCCAACCTGGGATTTCAACGACCCTCCCGGACGATACGCCAGGCGGTCGCCGGTACGTTCAAGGCTGCTCCAATCGTAGGGGCTTACGTACTCCGCGTTTTTCGGGGCGCTTTCTGGGGCTGTGCATTGTCCCAGGCCCACAAGCATCCCTACGAACAGAAGCCCTGCAAGCATGACGAGCAGGACGCCGGCCAGAGGGCTTTTCCTTGCATGCTGAGAAGAGCTGCGGGGCGCAGGCGCGTACGTTGCGGCGCGACGAGGCTTGCCGCGGCTGCGGCGCTTGTTGGTTCGAGGTTTCATGCGGGTATCCTACCAGAGGCTGTTGCGAGCATTGCGCGCGCAGCGACGATCGCGCGACGACTACAGAACTTGCTGTTGTTGCCGCGGGCGCGGGCCTGGCTATGCGGGGATCGTCATTGCTTTCGGCGTTACGGCTGACAGCGTGGGCCGCGCGGACAGGTGTTGGGCGCGCGCTTGGTCCAGGTAGTCGTATCTGACCAGCTTGCGCAGCACTTCCTGTTGACGCTGGCGGGCAAGGTCGGGGTTTTTGGCGGGGGAGTAGACGGAGGGAGCGTTCGGTATGCCTGCCAGCATGGCGCACTCGTCTTCGGTTAGCTGACCGGGCTGTTTTCCGAAGTATCCCATGCTTGCGTTCCCGATTCCCTCGTACCCGTTGCCGAAGTAAATCGAGTTTACGTACAGTTCCAAGATCTTCCGTTTGGAAAAATGGCTTTCCATGGTGAAGGCCATGAGCGTTTCGGCCAGCTTGCGCTCGAGCGTTTGCTCCTGCGTGAAGTACTGGTTTTTAGCCAGCTGCTGCGTGATGGTGCTGCCGCCTTCCACTACGGATCGCGCCTTGATGTTGTTGACCAGCGCTCGCCCGGTGGCTATAACGTCGAAGCCGGGATGCGCGTAAAAGCGATGATCCTCCACTGCAACAACGGCCTGCAGGTACAGATCGGGCAGTTTATCGAGGGAAGTGAATCCCTGCTCGCTCTCGATAGCCGTCGCCATATCGTCGAGGCTTTGAGACTCGAGTGCGGTTCGGTACAGGTTGAATCCTCGTGCCGCGAAGAATGCGGTTGCAAGTACTCCTAGGATAAGCGCGAGAGCGAGCGATCGTTTGAAGAGCGTTCCAGCAGTCATGCCCGGCTCCTTTCGATGCGGTGATCGGGACTCCATTCTTTATACCAGCCAACTCTTAAGGCTTTCTTACCGACCGCTTGCCCCTCCCTTACATTCCTGAAAGGGGAGGTCTGCCTTAAATTCAGGGGCATAGGCTATACTTACCTCATTGCATGTATTTACGGAGGCGGCGTGCCAGCTAGTCCTTGGCAGTGGTACGTCGGGGGGACTCGAGTAAAGGACGGTGGAGCGAACATGATGGTTTCGACGAAGGGACGCTACGCTCTGCGTCTTATGATCGATATAGCGAAACAGGGAGAAGTCGGGTCGCTCGTAACCATGAGGCAGGCGGCGGAGCGCGAGGGTTTGTCCGTCAAGTATCTTGAGCAACTAGGTGGCGCTTTGGTGAAGGCCGACGTGCTCAAAAGCGTGCGAGGCGTGAGCGGCGGCTACCTGCTTGCGCGTCCGGCGGATGAGATTACCGTTGGAGACATCTTGCGGGCCACCGAGGGAAGCTCGGCTCCCGTTGCCTGCGTTGAAGACTCGGAGCATTGCGAGCGGAGCAGCGGTTGCTCGGCGCGGGAATTTTGGATCGGGCTGGATCGCGCGATCGAGTCGTACGCCGACAGCGTGAAGCTATCGACTTTGGCGAAGCGCCCGTAAAGTCGGCGGATTCGCTAGAAGCTGCGCCGCTCGTAGAGTTGCGCAGCAACGGAAGCCGATCCGACGTACCACGTGGCTCCTAGGGCAACGAGGCTTGCCGAAAGCAGCAGGATTTGGCTTGAAGATCCCTCAAGGGCGGGCGCGCCGATAGCGAGCAGGTTCAGGCCGGACGGACCCAAAGCCTGTGGAATCAATGCGAGCGCCAGTACGAAGATCGCGGGTGCGTACTTCAGCGCTCCCTCGTAACCGAAGCGCAGGTTGAGTGGCATCATCACGCCCAGAGCGAAGGCGGCGAATGCAACAGCGCTTGCGCAGCAGAGCGCGAGGGAGGCGAAATCGAACGATGCGGCCTCCCTTAGCAGGGCAAGCCCGGGAAATATGCTGGTGGCTAAACATCCCGCTGCATACGCGAGCGCGCCGGTGGCGACGCTTGCCGCCGTGACCGCCGCAAGGGCGGCGTAGCGGCCGTCTACGACGTTTTTGCGCGATAGCGGAAGGGCAAGGCGCGGCCCTTCCCATCCTGATGCGCTCTCTGTGAGGAAAAGGGCGCTGCATGTCATGATCGGGTTGACGATCGCAACGTATATGACGACCAGGGGAGTGTTTCCTGCGATGACCGAAGTGACGAAGGTGATCAGCATCCAGCACGCGGTTATGCGAACCAGCTTGTCTTTCATGACAATGAGATCGGACAGCATCGCTGCTTTCATAAGCGCGGCTCCTTTCCGAAGGGGCTGCTCGAACAGCAGCCCCGGTACGGTTCCCGCTTTACAATTCGCGTCGTTCGTACAACTTGATGGACAGTGCGCACGATGCCGCGTAGAGGGCTGCGGCGGCGGCCACCACGATACCGGCCATTCCCAGCGTTCCCTCGGGCGTTTGCACCCAGCTTGCAAGGTTGGCGAGGAATTGGGGAACCTCGCCGTTGCCGCCTGCCGTGAACAGGAAGAACACGCCGAAGAAAATGATCAGGGGCGCGAATCGAACCGCTTTCGTCATGCCGAAACGCGCGACCATCGGCAGCACGACGGATAGCATGACCACGATGACCGCAACGCCCGTGATGCTTGCCAAGACGATAGCCTGCCACGAGAAGTTCACCATGAGCGCGGCTAGCTGCGGCACGTTCGAGAACAGTGTTGCTGCAATGATGACCAGGCCCGTGGCAACGATGCCCGTCATGAATCCGACTATGGCGATCACCGCGAAGCTTGCGTAGCGCCCGGTGATGACGTGTTTGCGGGATAGCGGCAGCGCCAGCCTAAACTGCTCCCAGCCCCCGCGTTCGTCGAAAGCCAGTATGGTGAACGCTACGGAAAACGGGGTCATTGCCGCGATGGCGGGCGCGATCACGTAGATGTTCTCCATCATGATGCACATGAATATACCCACGACGATACCGAGCCCCACCTGCGGCATCAAGTATTTCTTCGCGATCAGAAGATCGGACAGGAGCATGGCGTTCACAGTACTTCTCCCTTCAGCATGAGGCTCATGTACGAATCGATGTCGGCGCGTTCCACCACGACGTCGCGGAAATTCTCGGCGAAGGCGAACCGATCGGGCACCAGCACCGAGGTGCCGTACGCGTTGCGGGCGTAGTGCAGGCTCCCCGGTGCGTACAGCCCGCTGTCCGCCAGGGCGGCGAACTCGGACGCGCGGCACTGAGCGATGCCCGCCTGATGGACGATGGCGTCCTTCTCGATGGAGAACACGATGCGCCCCTCGTCGATGCACACGATGTAATCGGCAATCTTCTCCAGATCGCTGGTGATATGGCTGGACATCAGGATGCCGTGGTTCTCGTCGGTCATGAAATCGCGCAAGGTGTCGAGCGTTTCGTCGCGCGCCATCGGATCCAGGCCGGCGGTTGCTTCGTCCAAGATGAGCAGATCGGCGTCGTGGGAGAGCGCGCATGCCAAAGACAGCTTCATGCTCATGCCGCGCGAGAGGTCCTTCACCGTCTTGCTCGGAGGAAGCTCGAACTGCTTGATGCGCTCGCGAAAGCCTGCGGCATCCCATGCGCGGTAGCTTACGGACATGAGCTTGCCCACGGCTTCGACCGTCAGCTCCTCGGGGAAGGAGCAGGTGTCGAAGACCACGCCGACGCGCTGCTTCAGCTCTGCGAGGCGTTTGGGGGGAGCCCCTACGGTTTCTTCGCCGAACAGGGCAATCTGGCCGCTGTCGGGCCTGGTCAAGCCAAGGATGGATTTAATGGTGGTGGTTTTTCCGGCTCCATTGCTGCCGATGAATCCCACTACGCTGCCCGAAGGCACGCGCAGGGCTGCGTCCTGCAGGTCGAAACCGTCGTAGTGCTTCGAGAGGCCTCGTATGTTCAGAAGGTCGTTCATCAGTCGTCACTTTCGGTCGTGTGCGGTGCTCGTTCGTTTCGGATGCGTCTAGATGTTGTCGTTTGCTACCAGGTCGAGCATGTCGTGCAGCTCTGCAAGGCTCACGCCAGAGCCCCGTGCCTCGTTCGCGGCCTTCGTCAGCAGGTCTTCTATATGGCGAAGACGCTCCTCGCGCAGCAGTTCCATGTTGCCGCCGGCTACGAAGCTGCCCTTGCCCTGCACCGTTTCGACGAATCCTTGCGCTTCGAGGTCGGCATAGGCGCGCTTCGTGGTGATGACGCTGATGTGCAGGTCGTTCGCCAGCGCGCGGATCGAGGGAAGCTGCTGACCCTCTGCGAGCTCGCCTGTCAGGATGAGATTTTTCAGCTGACTGGTGATCTGCTCGTAGATGGGCTTGTCGCTTGCGTTCGAGATGATAATGTCCAACATCGCTCCTGTTCCAGTTCGTATTCGCCGCGGGATTGCCTGCAGCGAAGTGGTGCGCGGATGCTCGGGCGTCCCCGGAGCATCCGGGTGGCGCGCTGCAGCGTCCTGTCGCGCGCCGGGAGGTCGCAAGCACGTTCCTTGCTGGCTCCGTCGGGCTTCGCCTCTGCATGTTCGATGGTGTGCATAGCGAACTGTACAGTGTGTATATACCCGATATGCACACTATAATCAGTTGACGAGATCGCGTCAAGATGCGAGCGAGCATCTTTTTCCGGTTGGGCATCTTGCCTTCCGGCTTGGCCTGCCGTCGCTCGGCCCGCCCCCTGCGCGCTCGCGACGGTGATGCTCCACACAAGGGGCGGGGTTCGACGGTGTTCAGGACCGGTAAATGGAAGCTTGCGCACGAAAATCCGCCGTCGTTGGTAGGTTTTGACGGTTTGAGGTCGTCGATTCGCTTTCGCCATCCTTTCGGCTGAAGAGCGCTTTGCATCGTGCCTGTTCAGGAGCGCGTGGCGAATCCGGACCGAAAACGGCTGACTTGCAGCGGACGTCAAACGACCTCAAACCGTCAGAACCTGCCAGCGAAGCTGGATTTTCGTGCGCAGCTAGGTGGTTTTGCCGCTTAGACGCGGCTTGGGCGGTGGCGGTCCCGTTTTCGGCTCGTGCTGTCGTGCGGCCAGTGTGGCTCGACCCCGTTTTCGGTTTGCGTGCTCCAGGTAGCCTGCGCGACGACAGCCCCGTTCGCGGCTCG
>NZ_DBFOSR010000127.1:0-7801 GCF_048427265.1 Paraeggerthella sp. | reverse complement strand
CCGAGCCTAGTCCTCGGCCGAATCGCCGAAGAAGAGCCCTGCCGCCGGGGTTTGCGCGAGCATGCCCGAATCAAACGGCCCGATCCCGAAAAAGCAATTGACAAAACCATAGAAACACCCCCCAAACGTTTCGGGTTCTTGGCATCCCAGCAAAAGCGCCGCCCACACGGACGGCGCTTGAAACACGATGCAACCCATCACGCACGCAACCTAGCGCGCACGGCCCCAACCTGCAAGCTCCAAGCGCGTGCCGAAGCAGCAACGCCCGAGCCGTCGCACGCTCAAGCCCAAGCAAGTCTAGTCTTGCTTGACCACCAAAACGTCGCAACGCATGTTGCGAATCAGGAACGTGGACACGCTGCCCACGAACACGTACTTGATGTTGGACAGGCCGCGTTCTCCGCATATAACCAGATCGGGGTCTGCCGGCTCGATCAGCTGCTTCGCCAGCGTGTCGGTAATGCGTCCCGCGCGCACGGTCAAGTCGACCGACGGGATGTTCTCGTTCGCCTGGGCCTCTGCCAGCAAATCGGCCAAATCAGCCTCGATGCGCTTCTTGCCCTCAACGCACAGCGCTTCGAAGTCAACGCCCGAAGCCTCGTACGGAACCGAATCGATAACATGACCGAACATCAGATCGGCGTGGTTGTCCGCCGCGAGCGCTATTGCACGCTGGGCCACTGCCTCCTGCGTCGACGCCCCGTCGAGCGCCGCAAAAATACGCGTGTACCGCTGTGCCATGACCGCTCCTTCCCTACTGTTGCCGTGCCTTTATTGTAACCCAATTCCAACTCGGCGGCGAAACTACGAAGTTATCAGGAGGATGACACCTATGCACAGCAGCATGACGTACGTAAGCTTGAGAAACTTTTCCTGGCTGATTTTCTTTTGCAGCTTGTTGCCCAAGAAGGTGGCGAGCACGGCCAACGGGATGCACAGCACGATAATCTGCAACACGTCCCCGGTGAAATTCCCCTGTTGAAACGCAATGCCAGCATAGATGAGATTGAGGATCGTCCACGTAGCCGAAAGCGTGATGCGGAACTGCTGACGATCGCGCAGCTTCTGCACGGCGTAGATAACCAGCAGCGCACCGCCCGACACGAACATGCCCTGAATAAGCCCCGCAAGCGCCAGGATAATCCACAAGGCCCACTCCGGCATGAACTTCTGCTGGGGAACAATCAGGTTCTTCAGGCCGATCGCAATGACAACCACGCCGTATATCTTCAGCAGCACGTGAAGCGGCATAAGCGTGTCCAGCCAAATGCCCACGAACATGAACACCACCATAACGCCGATGATCTTGCCCAGTTCGCGCCAGTTCACGCTCTTCAGGTTCAAAACGGTCAGCAACCCGCACGCGAAAAAGCCCATGGCGTTGAGAATCGCCACGGTGGAGTGCAGCCCCAACAGCGTGGTGCCCACCGGCATCGCGAAGATATTGCCCGCGAATCCCGTAATAGCCTGAACGGTGTAGGCGAAGAAGAACGCCGCCAAGAAGAGCGCTTTTTCCATATATGCTACAATCAATCCTTATTCATAACGACCCAGCGTACCAGTGTAGCATCTACACGCCAAGGAATGGACGAGCATGGCGGGATTCACCATCACCATCGCGGGAGACTCGGCCCTTAACCTCGAGTTCGCAAAAACGATTTCGGCGGAAACCAGCGCCAAGATTCGCATGGCTGCGGAAAACCTTACGGCCGACCCCATCGCGGGCGTCACCGAGCTGGTGCCTACGTTTTGCTCGCTTATGGTGTACTACAACCCCTTGATCGTT
Source organism: Paraeggerthella sp. (assembly GCF_048427265.1). Classification (NCBI taxonomy): domain Bacteria; kingdom Bacillati; phylum Actinomycetota; class Coriobacteriia; order Eggerthellales; family Eggerthellaceae; genus Paraeggerthella; species Paraeggerthella sp. The sequence goes on along the minus strand of NZ_DBFOSR010000127.1, from coordinate 6,015 downwards.
ACGTTCGATGAGCTTTCCGCGAAGCTGCGGGGCAAGCTGCGCGACGTGGAAGAAGCTGATTTGAGCGTGCGTAAGATCGTCCCCATCCCCGTGTGCTACGGAGGGGAATTCGGCCCCGACCTGGCAAATGTGGCAGAGCATGCAGGCATGTCCGAAGAAGAAGTCATCGCCATACACACCGGGCGCGACTACCTTATAGATATGCTGGGCTTTCTTCCTGGCTTCGCCTATTTGGGCGGCTTGGACGAACGCCTGCACACGCCGCGCCTAGCCGTTCCCCGTACGCGCATCGAGCCGGGCAGCGTGGGCATCGGCGGCGCTCAAACGGGCATTTACCCGCTGGCTTCGCCGGGCGGCTGGCAGATCATCGGCCGCACGCCGCTGCGTCCCTACGACCCCGACCGCGAGGATCCCATTCTGTACGCTGCGGGAGAATACCTGCGATTCGTGCCCATAACGCCCGAAGAGTACACCGCCATAGAGGCACGGCTCGCCGCCGGCACGTACTCGTACGGCATTTTCGTGGAAGGCGAGTAACATGGGTCTTGTCGTGAAAAAACCCGGCGTCATCACCACCGTTCAAGACAACGGCCGCTTCGGATACCAAGGCAGCGGGTTCGCCACGAACGGCGTCATGGATCGCCGAGCATACGCCATCGCCAACCTGCTTGTGGAAAACGACCCCGACGCCCCCGTGCTGGAGTTCGCGCTCGCAGGCCCCACGGTGCGCTTCACCACGAACTCAATCATAGCCATCACAGGCGGCGATTTCTCCCCCACGTTGGACAGCAAGCCGATTCCCATGTACGCGGCAATCACGGTGCGTCGCGGCTCCATACTGCGGTTCAAAGCACCCCGAACCGGCTGCTACGGCTACCTGGCCATTGCCGGAGGAAGCGTGCGCGTACCTGAGATCATGGGCAGCCGCTCGACCAATCTCAAGTGCGAGCTGGGCGGATGGCGCGGAGGCGCGCTGACTACCGGGGACTACCTGCCCTTCACCACGAAAAGCGTGGACTTCCTGCCGAACCTCGGGTCCCATCGCATCGACAACGATGACGAGTTCTACCAGTTCGATCAAGACGAAATCGTGGTACGCGTGGTGCCCGGACCGCAAGAGGATATGTTTGCCGACGAAGGAATCGAAACCTTTTACAGCCAGCCGTTCACCACCACGACGAAATGTGACCGCATGGGCTACCGCCTGGACGGTCCCGTTATCAAGACGAAGCACGGCTCGGACATCGTGTCCGACGGCATCGCCCTTGGCGCCGTGCAGGTTCCGTCGCACGGCAGGCCCATCATCATGTTGGCCGACCGGCAGACCACCGGCGGATACGCCAAAATAGGCACGGTGGCCACGGTGGACATACCCCGGCTCGTGCAGCGACCCCCGGGACGCAAAATCCGCTTCGAGCCCATCTCCGTCCAGGAAGCGCAGCGCTTGCTGCGCGACGAAGCCCACCTGTTCGAAGCGCTGGCACTCAAGGTGCGCCGACCAAGCGCCGACGGCATATCGCCCCGTCGAACGGCGCGGAGGCTTACCCCCATCTTGGAAGAGCAAGCGCGCAAATCGCAGGCCGACACCTTGTGGATCGACCGCGCCGATCGCGCTGAACGCGTCGGAAACCGCAACGTTTTAGGAACCGTACGCACGTCGAACGACGAGAAGATCGCAACACCGGAAACCACCGCCCACCGCACGACGGTATGAGCGAACGAGAGATACGAGGAGACGTCATGAACACGAAAGCCATCGAAGAGCTGATCGCCATTATGGACAAGGCCGAGCTCACGGCCCTGCGCGTTGACGACGGCGACCTGAAGATCGAGCTCGAGCGCAACCACGGGCCGCTCTCGTCCACCGCTTTGCCGCTCATGGCCGATCGCGTCAGCGCCCTGTTGGCCGGAAAAACCGAAAGCCACGAAGCCGCAGCCGTGGATGCCAGCGACGACGATCATTCCATCCTGGTGCGCAGCCCCATGGTGGGCATGTTCTACCTTGCCCCCAGCCCGGACGAGGATCCGTTCGTGAAGGTGGGCCAGGAAGTGCTGTCCGGCCAAACGCTGGCCATCGTCGAGGCCATGAAGATGATGAACGAGATCACCACGCCCGCACCCGGCATCGTGATGGAAGTGCTTGCCGCAAACGGCTCCCAAGTTGAATACGATCAGCCGCTGTTCCGCATCGCCACCGGCGACCACGCCTAAGGCGGCCCGCTCATGTTCGAGAAGATCCTCATCGCCAACCGCGGCGAGATCGCGGTTCGCATCATCCGCGCATGCCGTGCCATGGGCATCAAGACAGTGGCCGTGTACTCCACCGCCGACAAGCACTCGCTTCACGTGTACCTTGCCGACGAGAGCGTGTGCATCGGCCCGCCGGCCGCGCGCGACTCTTACCTGAACATCGCGGCCATCCTGTCGGCGGCGAAAGGCACGGGCGCGCAAGCCATCCACCCGGGCTACGGATTCCTGTCCGAAAACTCCACGTTCGCCAAGCTCTGCCGCGAAAACGACATCGTGTTCATAGGCCCGGCCCCCGAGGTCATCGACCGCATGGGCAATAAAAGCCAAGCGCGCAAGACCATGATGGAAGCGGGCGTCCCGGTGGTTCCCGGCACGAAGGAGCCGGTGCACCACCCGGAAGAAGCCCTGGTCATAGCCCGCGAAATTGGCTGGCCCATCATGATCAAGGCATCGTCGGGCGGCGGCGGGAAGGGCATGCGCGTCAGCTTGTCCGAGACGGACTTCGCCGAGCAGTTCAGCATCGCACAGCGCGAGAGCGTGGGCGCGTTCGGGGACAACACCATGTACCTGGAGCGCTGCGTCATGAACCCGCGGCATGTCGAGGTGCAGGTGATCGCCGATACGCACGGCACCGTGGTGGCGCTGGGAGAGCGCGATTGCTCCGTGCAGCGCAATCACCAAAAGATGATCGAGGAAAGCCCTTCGCCCGTTATGACGGACGAGGTCCGCAGCGAAATGCTGGCCGCAGCAGTGCGCGCCGCGCAAGCCGTGGGGTACTCGTCGGCGGGCACCATCGAGTTTTTGCTGGACGACCAGCTGAATTACTACTTCATGGAAATGAACACGCGCATTCAGGTGGAGCATCCCGTAACCGAAATGGTCACGGGAACCGACCTGGTGCAGGAGATGATTCGCGTGGCGGCGGGCGACCCGCTCACGTTCACGCAGGACGACATCACCTATCGCGGGCACGCCATCGAGTGCCGCGTGAACGCCGAGGAACCCGAGCGCGGCTTCCTGCCTTCCCCTGGCGTCATATCGCAGATGCACCTGCCCGGCGGCAACGGCGTGCGCGTGGACACGGCGGCGTACGACGGCTACGACGTGTCGCCCTACTACGATTCGATGATCGCAAAAATTATCGTGCACGGACGCGACCGCACCGAAGCCATCGCCAAAATGCGCACCGCCCTTGAGGAAATGGTGGTCGTGGGCGTGAAGACGAACCTGGACTTCCAGTACGCCATCATGGAGAACGAGACGTTCGCCGCCGGCACAGCCGACACCAGCTTCATCGAGCGCTTCATGAAGGGCGAGGTTTGATCCGCGGACGAAGCTTCGTTTAGCGACGTCGAACGCGGAATCGAGAAGCCCTTTCGTCATCTTGGACAAGACCGCAGCTACCAAGAAGGGAGTTCTACCATGCTGAATGCTCCGCAACCCGCCAAACCCGAAGGCGTTGCCGAGGACGTTTGGGCGCAGATGCTTGCCGCATCGCCCGTTGAAGCGCGGCGCCTCATCCGAACCGGCCAGTTCACAGCGCCGACCAGCGGTCTATGCCCCGGATACGCGCAGGCGAACCTCATCGTGCTGCCGAAAGAGCAAGCTTACGACTTCCTGCTGTTCGCGCAGCGCAACCCCAAGCCGTGCCCGCTTCTCGAAGTGACCGAGGTGGGTGCGCGCGAGGCCACCATCTGCGCCACCGACTGCGACATCGCCACCGACTTCCCGCGCTACCGCATCTACGAACACGGCAAGCTGGTGGCCGAAGTGGAGAACGTCCAGGATTACTGGCGCGACGATCTGGTGTCGTTCGTCATCGGCTGCTCGTTCTCGTTCGAAAGCGAGCTCATCGAGGCCGGCATCGAGATTCGGCACAACACCATGGGCTGCAACGTGCCCATGTACCTGACCGGCGTGCCGTGCACGCCCGCCGGCAGCATGTCCGGCAACATGGTCATGTCGATGCGCCCCATCCCCTACAACCAGGTGGTGAAGGCGGTGCAGATCTCCGGCACCATCCCGAAAGTGCACGGCGCGCCCATCCACATCGGCGACCCCACCGCCATCGGCGTGAACGACATCATGCGCCCCGAGTTCGGCGATCCGGTGGAAATCCGCGAGGGCGAAGTTCCCGTGTTCTGGGCATGCGGCGTCACGCCTCAGTCCATCGTGATGAACAGCAAGCCGCCTTTCGCCATCACGCACGCACCGGGCTGCATGCTGATCACCGACACGAAGAACATCGACCTGAAAGAGTAAGAAGGCACCTAGACTCGCTCGAAGAAAACGAGGGCTTCGCGTAAAGCCCTCGTTTTGCTATACTGCGCGAACAAAGACCCAGTGCAGGCGCCGCTTCCAAACAGACGGCCCATAGACGGCAGCTCGTTCCCCCGCTGCCCGTACCACGCCTGCAAGATCCAGCAAGATCTTCTCACCCCCGGGAACCGAAGAGGAGACTTGTCATGTCCCATGAAGAACTCGCATCCTACCAGTCCGTTTTCAACGACATCAAACTTGCATTGGAACAGGGGCGGCGGCGTGCGGCCACGCACGTGAACCACGAGATGCTGATCACGTACTGGAACATCGGACGCATCATCGTGGAGCACGAACAGACGAACCCCAATCGCGCGGAATACGGCACCGCCACGCTCAGGCGATTATCTCGGGAATTGACCGAGACATACGGCAAGGGGTTTTCCGTGTCGAACATCCAGTTCATGAGACGATTCTACCTTGCATATGAAAAACAACAGACGCTGTCTGTTAAATTGAGCTGGTCGTATTATTGCGAGCTCTTGATCATTTCCGACCTCGACAAGCGACACTTCTACGAATGCGAATGCATCGCAGCGGCCTGGTCGGCGCGCGAGCTCAAGCGGCAGATAGCAACATCACTGTACGAGCGTCGGCTTCTGTCTGGCGGCGCCTCGAACCCGCAGCGCAAACTTGCCCCCTCGAACGACAAATCCCACGCCCTTCAACCAATCGACATCATCAAAGACCCGTACGTATTCGAATTCCTAGGAATACCCGACAACGCTTCCCTTCCGGAAAGCGAATTGGAACGCGTGCTCGTCGCTCATATGGAGAAGTTCCTTCTCGAGCTGGGCCAAGGCTTCATGTTCGTGGGGACTCAGCAGCGAATCACGCTCAACAACGCCCACTATTACGTCGACATGGTCTTCTACAACAAGCTGCTTCGAGCGTACGTGCTCGTCGAATTGAAAACCTCCAAACTGATGCCGGAAGCCGTCGGGCAGATCAACATGTACTTGAACTACTACGCCCGCGAAATGAACGACGAATTCGACAACCCTCCCATCGGCATCATTTTATGCACTGACAAAGACGCCGTCACAGCCGAATACGCACTCGGCGGGCTGCAGAATGCCATTTTCGCGTCACGCTACGTCTCCCACGTGCCCGACAAGGAACAGCTGGTGCAGCAAGCAGAACGCGCACTGATGGATTGGGAGCGATCTGAAAGCGCGCGAAGCACTCGCAGGGCGCAGACCGTTGCTTTACAATAGGAATCAAACCACGTAAGAAAGAAAGGTGCTTATGTACCGAATCGACCTCAACAGCGACCTGGGCGAAAGCTTCGGACGCTACACGCTGGGACTGGACGACCAGATCATTCCGCTTGTTTCAAGCGCGAACGTCGCGTGCGGACAGCATGCAGGCGACCCGATGGTCATGCGCAAGACGGTCGGCATGGCAAAGGACGCCGGCATCGCCATCGGCGCGCATCCGGGCTAC
>NZ_DBFOSR010000126.1:0-2652 GCF_048427265.1 Paraeggerthella sp. | reverse complement strand
CTTCTTTGCCTCGAAGTCCGGAGGTTCAGCAAGCTGAAGAGCTTCGCAAGACCGTTGTGGCGGCGCTTCCCGACTCGGCAATGGCCGAGCGCTATCGCAGCCTTGCTCGGATGCTTTTGGAAAGCTGCTAGCTTGCGCGTTCGCGAAGGAATGCCGACGAATCCTTCTGCCCCTTCTCCTGTCGCCTGCGTGGTAGAATACCGCGAAGCATATATTGGCAAAGATGGTTGCGCCAAGCGCGGCGCGAGCGAACGTGCGGATCATGTTCGTTTGGGGAAATGCGGGTGAGAATCCTGCGCTATACCAGTAACCGTAAACGTTGATGGCCGGACGACATGCAGGCATGCGTTCGAGCCAGATGAGGCGAAGTCGGAACACCCATCCATCGCAGCAAGCCCTGGAAGAGAGGTGCCGACGATGATCGGTCTTCAGTTGGCGCGCGTGGGTACGCGCTCCGTTCGAGAGAGGTCGAACACGCCTTTGTCAGCCGTTTCGGTTGCAAGCGTTTCGGAGAGATTTCTAGCTGTACTTCTGGCCGTGGCCCTGGTCGTGTCCCTGGTTCCCGGCATCGCCTGGGCGCAGCCGGGCGGTGCACACGTTTCGGTTGCTGAAGAGCGCGCTCTTGCCGGGTCTGGCGAATCGAGCGAGGGCGGTTCGACTGGGCCGATGGATTCGCTGGGCTCGGCGGACCGCACCGAGACCCTTTCGAATGCCGAAGCGGGCGAGCCTTTCGAGATCGGAGGAGGATCGACGGTCGATCGCGGGCTGGCTGGCGACGCGGTTCCCTCCGAGAACGCGTTGTCGAACGAGGATGGAAGCATCCAGCCCAGTGCTCTGGACTCTTTGGAGGAAACCGCATCGTCGGACTCTTCCGAACCCTCTTCCTCCCGGGCTGTTTCAAACGTCGACGGCGTACGCGTCAAAACCGCATCGGGTATGAACCTCCCCTCCAAGTTGGGCGCGGGTTTGGAGATCAAGGCATGGGCGTTCGTCGAAGAAGAGGATCCTTGGGGTTGGGGTACGGAAGAGGTTGAAGTCAGCGATTACGCTGGTATTTCGTTTCAGTGGTATCGGGGCGGTACGCAGGTTTCGTATGCACCAAACGCTTTAAGCTACAAGAATTACGCTCCGATTGATGGGGCAAATGCTCGGACGTACCTTTTGGCCGACGCCGACGCCGGCTCGTTCCTCGCCGTCAAGGTCACCTTGGCCAACGGCGTCGAAAAGTGGTCTTCTTCGTCAACTCCCAAGGTCACAGACGGCAAGGCAGACCTTGCATCGGTCGAGATCGAAGGTACGGCCAAGCAAGGTAACGCCCTTACGGCCATTGCGCATGATGCCGCGAGCGGAACTGCCGTGGAATCGGGCGTCGCGTATCGTTGGTTGGTCGGGGATGCGGTTGACGGCGAGTTCCACGAGCTTTCCGGAGCGCGGGGATCTTCGCTCGAGCTTACACCGTCAGAAGTTGGCAAGTACGTCAAGGTGGAGGCGTCGTCTCGCAACGAGGTCGTCTCTCCAGCGGTCGGTGCGGTGGTCGCGGCCGGTTCTGCGGAGAACGAGGCTCGCGTGGCCGCTGCGATCACGGCTCTCGAAAAAGATGGCTTGCGCGGGTACTATCCGAATCCGAAGTACGGTACGGACTCCAATCTCAACCGCATGATTGAATCGCGCCTGTCCGAACTCGGGTTCGACGGCGTGTCGACGCGCGTTTCGGCTGCGGCGTTCTCGGGAGTCGACCCGAAGCAGCAAGGCTCCGTCGATGTTTCCGAAGGTTCGGATAACGGCGCGATCACGTATTTCTTCCTGGCTCCCGATGCAAAGACGGTTTCGTTCGATTATTCGGTGTTGCGGCAGTTCAAACCTACCTATGCATTGACGTTTGGCGATGCGACGGGGTTCTATACGCCTTCGCGTGCATCGTCTTTGGCATGGGACGATGCTCGGGTTCTTGCGTATCTGGAAGGCCAAGCTGCTAACGTCTCCCTTGACGAGGGCATCAAGACGGGCTCGATACCCGCGTCGGTCCTCAAGGTAGGTCTTCCTACGGAGGTGCGCGTCGGATCCGCCAAGACGGCGACGATTAGCTGGTCGTCGTCTGATTCGGCGGTCGCGAAGATCGCGAACGGTTTTGACGGCGATTACAACCAGACTGCGACGGCGGTATTCTCGCATACGGCGGTTCCTCGGTCGGTTACGTTGACGGCGACGTACGAGTTGCAGGTTCCCGGTTACGGAAGCGGCCCCGGTGTTTCGTATCGAACGACTTTCGATATGGTGGTCGAGCAAAAATCGGGCGCTGAAGTCGATGATATCAAGAAGCAGCTTGCGAACGTGCTGAAACGGGCGAAGGTTGTCGATGCGGCATCGGGCGGCAGCGTTCAGGCGAGTGCTGTTGACGGCGATGTGAAGTTTTCGACACCGCGTTCGCTGGGCGTGGACGGCAAGGTGTACAAGCTATCCTACGTTTCAAGCGACGAGGATTTCTTGAAGGTCAACGGATACCGAGGCGTCGTGACGCGCTCCCTTGAAGGGGAGCCTATCCGTACGGTTGAGGTTTCAGCGAGTTTGACCTACGATGGCGTGACCGTCTCGAGGGAGCTGGGGGCCTATACGCTCAAGCCCGTGTCTTCTGACGAGCTGGAACAGGCCGTC
>NZ_DBFOSR010000125.1:0-25370 GCF_048427265.1 Paraeggerthella sp. | reverse complement strand
GGGTATATCTCACGCAGGTACGGAATGTTGCGCAGCGTGCCGTGATGATACATCGGCAGACGCCCCTCGGTCAGCACCAGAGGATACTCGGTATCCGTAAGCGGGCTCTCGGCCGGCTCTTTGTAGTAGCACAGCGGCTCGTAGTCCTTCGATGCCGGCTCCAGCACAAGGTTCTTCTCCTCGAAGCACTGCGACCAAGGAAAGCCCGTGCGACCCAAAATGGTGTTTGATTCGCAGTACACTTCGCACTTCTTGGAAGGCGTCCCGAAGCCCTTGGCCTTACCCGTGGCTGCGTCAACCGCCTTATAGCCGTAGTACGTGCGGTACTCCTCTTCAGTGCACCACTCGAACACGCCCCTCTCGCACACCTCTTCCCAGGTCATGTCAAGCTTGTTCAAGTGCAGCTTCTGCTTCTCGTACTCGTTCTTGTACATGGGGATGCCGTTCGTGCCTTCGGCTGTGAAAGCCTCCTGCGCATGAACGTTGCCCATCTCGGCCATCTTCTGCACAATCTGCGTCCAGATGAGGCCCTCTTCCACCGTCTCGAACAGGTGGGTGACCGCCTGGCGAATGACGACAGCGTTGAGCTGCGGGATGACCAGGTTGGTTTCCAGCCATTCGGCGGAGGGGAGCAGCATGTCGGCGCACAGCACGGAAAACGCCGTCGGGTACATGAAGATATGGCAAATGAAATCGAGGTTCGGCACGATCTCGTCGAGGCACGTCGCGTTGCCAAGCACCACGTGCTTGTTGCCGGAGCGCTCGAACCATGCATGGATCTGGTAGGGATCGCCGTCCTTCATAGCCTTGAACACCGCGGGAATGAACGCCATATCCCAATCGAGCAGGCCTTTGTGCTCCTGCACGCCCAGACGCTTGAGCATCTTCTCCTTCTTGAGAAAGCGAGGCGTGTTGGGAATCTGATCGCGTGCCGGGCAAGGCTTGAAGCTTTGCAACATGGCCCCGGGCTTCTGCACGTTGCCCATGAGGTATTCGAGGTTGAGGGCGCCGAGCGCGCACTGCTGAGACTGCTCGTACTGGTCGATGGGCACGCCCTGCATGATGCCGGACTGGCCCGTCGTGTAGATCTCCAGCGCCTTCTCGATTTGCCCCTCGTCGAGCCAGCAGATCTCAGCAGCTTTAGCCAACGTGAACTCGTCCACGCTCTCTTTGAGCATCTGGCCGCCCGTAGGATACTGCTTGCCGTCGATCTCGTACGTACCGAACAGCGGGGGCACCACGCCTTCGTTCATGGGGTACTCCAGCACGACGGGCTTGCCCCGTGCCGGATCCCAGATAACGTAGTCCTTGTCGGTGCCTTCGAGGCCGCATTCAGTGGGCTTGAGCGTGAGGCGCGTTTCGGGGTTCACGAGGTAGGGCATGTTTGTCCAGTTCGTGCAGAAGTCCTCGTCGTATTTCTTGTTGTCGATGATCCACTTCGTCCAGGCCATGAGCAGCGCAGCATCGGTTCCCGGACGGATAGGCAGCCACACTTCGGCTTTGGCGGCGTCCATCGTCATGCGCGGGTCGATGACCACGGTTTTCAAGCCCTGCTCGCGAGCGCGCAGCTCGGCCAGCGCACGACCTCCCGTAGCCACCGAGCTGTTCGACGGGTCGGTACCCCACAGCACAAGCGAATCAACCGGAGAGTCGGTGAAGTAGTAATCCCAGCCATTGGAGTCGCTGAAGGACAGGTTGTTCGGCTTGCCCATGCCGTTCGATAGCTGCGAAGCGCCCATGCGCGGCAGGTAGCACTGCGCGCAACCGGGCTCCCAGACGTTGGGCGTGTTGATGGCCTCGCCGAAGCGCTTCACGTTGCTGAAGTGCGGATTGCCGCCACCGCCGGTGGACACGGCCACGCATTCAGAGCCGTATTTCTCATCGATCTCGATGAGTTTCGTGGCAATCTCGGTAATAGCCTCGTCCCAGGTAATGCGTTCCCACTGATTCTGACCGCGCTCGCCCACGCGACGCATGGGATACTTGTTGCGATTGGGATGGTAAAGCGCTTGAATGCCGGCCATGCCTTTCGCGCACAAACCACCTTGGCTCATGGGGCTTTCGGGATTGCCCTCGATCTTGATGACGCGACCGTTCTTCACGTGTGCCAGCACGGCGCAGCTTGCAATGCAGGCGCGACAGGCCGTCTTCACGATCTTCACGTCGCCGCCCGTGTCGGCATGCGCCGGATCTACGTTTACGAGGTCGTCGCCCACTGCGACGCCCAAACCGCATGCAGCGCCCAGCGCCGCCGCCGACTTCACGAAACTGCGTCGCGTGATGGTAGGCTGTGTCATGTTCCCTCCTCCTTATATCTCGTCTTTGCTGATGGTGCTTGGAATACTCGTATCTCAGATAGAACGCTCGCTTGTACGCGGAGCCAAAACGATCGGGCAGCGCTTTACCCGATCATGGCCAGCATCTGCCAACCGGCATCCGTCGTCTTCCACAAGCCGTCCCATGCAAGACCTCCCACGGTCTCCAACTTGGAGATGAAATAGCTGGGATACACCTGCCTTGAGGCGCTCGGCGCAGAGTATTCGCCGAGTATCCGCTCAATGGCATCCTTCGTCGCGCCGCCTTCGCAAAGCGCGAGCACGGCAGCGTATGCCTGCGCGTAGCTTGGGGGCTCGTCGCGCAGCACATCGCCGAACCGTCTCGTAGGTTCGAACTGCGCAAGTGCGGCAGCGCCGGCTGCGGTGGTTTGCACGATATAATCAACGGGTTGATCTTGTTTCTCTTCGCCCGATGCATATACGGGTTCGGGAACCTCAACAGCCGCCACTCCGCCGCAGTCCACCATGATGCGAAGCAGCGCGTGGGCATTTTGCGTACCGAGCCCCAACTCGGGCCTCTCGTCGATGCGAGCCTCGGCATCGCGGTACGGCATACGCTGCTCACACACAGACAGCACGGCGCACAACGCCAACGTGTTGGCATGGTTCGCATTGAGACGCTTGACAACGGCGTCAACGCCTTCGACGGTGTTAACCGTATCGTCGTTCATGGCCTTCCCTTTTCCCTCGCTCAAATCATCCGCCATTGGTTCAGAACGCTTTCACCTTATGGCGAGAAGAGCGCGGCAGGAACGTCCATAGTTCGTGAAGTTTCCCCGAAACCTTGAATATTTATGGGTGATTGCACGAGCAAAAACCCCACCAATAATGGATGAGAAACGGCTATGAACTGGTAAAACGGTGGAATTTATGATGTCGAGCGGCTTCATATGCGGCTCGCGTTCATTTGGAGCAGACAAACAGCGGCCGAAATACGGCCTCCACCTTGCGCGCGCCAACCGATCGCGCATTTCCGTGCGCGGCGTCGCAACCCCTCCTCTGACCGGCGCGCCGCAGAGCATTGTCGCCCGAAACGTACGGAATCCCCGCAAAAACCGTACGTTTCGGGCGACAATGCGTATATGAAAAACGGGGCGATCTCTCGCCCCGTCGCAGTTTCCGTTTTTCCGCGTTCCTACGCTTCCGCTTGCCTTGCGCGCTTCTTGGCGGCCCAACCGGGAATCTCGCGCTGCTCGGGTCGCGTCAGCGCCAAAGCGTCGGCCGCCACGTCTTTGGCAATGCACGATCCCGCACCGATGATCGCGCCCGCGCCGATGGTGACCGGCGCCACCATCATGGTATCGCTGCCCACGAACGCACCGTCGCCGATAACCGTCGGCCACTTTTTCTTGCCGTCGTAGTTGCAGGTGATCGAGCCCGCGCCGATGTTCACGTCTTCGCCGATGGTCGTGTCGCCGATGTAGGACAGATGCGGGACCTTCGACCCCTTGCCCACCGTGGACTTCTTGATCTCCACGTGCGTGCCGGCTTTCGCGCCTTCGCACAGATGGGCGGCAGGGCGCAGGTACGCGCGCGGACCAGCCGTCGCGCCGTCGTCCAGGCGCGCTTCCACGGCCACGGTCTCGTCAACCGTGCAGCCGCGGCCCACCACCGTGTCGGTCAGGCGGGAATTCGGCCCGACCACGCTGTCTTCGCCTATGCGCGTGGACCCCATCAAAAACGTCTGGGGCAGCAGCTCGACATCCTGCTCGATAACCACGTCCGGTCCGATCCACACCTGGTCGGGATCGGTCATGGTCACGCCATTCGCCATGTGACCAGCGTTGATGCGACGCTGCAGCAGCTTCGTGGCCTCAGCCAGCTGCGCACGCGAGTTCACGCCCAGGCACTCGGAAGCGTCATCGCACGGCAGCGCCAGCACCGGACGGCCAGCACGGCGGCAAATCTCCAGCACGTCGGTCAAATAGAACTCGCCCTGGGCATTGTCGTTGCCAACCTGGGCCAGCGCGTCGAACAAAGCACGCGCGTCAAAGCAGTAGAACCCGGAGTTGCATTCGCGCAAAGCCGCCTCTTCGGGCGTTGCGTCCTTCTGCTCCACGATGCGCGCCACCGAGCCCCGCTCGTCGCGCACGATGCGCCCGTACCCGAACGGATCGTCCAGCTCCATGGTCAGCACCACCACGGCAGCGTTATCGCGCTCGCGCGCCTCGACCAGCTGCGCAATCGTTCGGGGCGTGATAAGCGGGCAGTCGCCCGACAGCACCACCAGCGAGCCGTCGAAGTCGGCAAGCGCGTCCGCGCACACCAGAACCGCGCCCGCCGTGCCGTTCTGCTCGCTTTGCACAACCGCCTGCGTATCGCCCTCGATCAGCGGAATCACCTGCTCGCGAGCATGCCCCACCACGGAAACCACGCGGTCCACACCAGCTTCGCGGGCCGCGTCCACCACCCAGCGAACCAGCGGTTTTCCCAGCACCTCGTGGGCAACCTTGGGCTTCTTGGACTTCATGCGGGTGCCCGCACCCGCAGCTAGAACGATAGCAGCTGCTTCCATGTCATTCCTTCGCAACGTGGCTTCTATTCTTTCCCGGACATACCGGTAACGTCATCTTCCTCGCGACGCAACGCGCGCTGTCGAGCCGCCTCGCCGCCTTCGCGCACCAAGGCTTCCTCCACGCTTACCAGCGGAGGCTTATCCTGGTTCTCGTGCAAATCCTCCTGCACCTGCTCCAGCAGATCTTCCTTGCCCTCCTCGCGCAGCACGCGCGCCACCTCCTCGCGCAGCGCCTCGCGAACGTCCCCGATGGAGCCGCCGCCCAAAAGACCGGTCGGGCCCAGATCGACCACGATCTCGAACATGTGGCCCCGCGAATGAGCAGCCGCGAACTCCTCCTTCATCTGAGGGTTCTCGATGTCCCGCAGCATTTCCTCGTACTCGCGCGCCGCATCGCGGTCGGCCGTCTGCAGGTTCTCGTCGTCCTCGCGAGCCGTGGACAGGTAAGCCACGCCGCGCTTATGGGCGCGCTTCGCCTGCAAAAGCAGGAACAGAAAGCCGATGATGCCCGCCAGAAGCGACGCCGCCAGAATTCCCAGCTTCGCCGTAGCCACCAGGACCTCGTCGTCGAACGCCAGGTTAGCAACGAAAATAGCCATCGTGAAGCCAACGCCGCCCAGGATGCTCGCGCCCAGCATGTGCCCCCAGTTCACGTTCTCGGGAAGCGACGCCAGCTTGCTCTTCACAATGGCGAAGCTCATCACCATGATGCCAAGCGGCTTGCCCACCAGCAAACCAAGCAGAACGCCGTACAGAACAGGGTCGGTCAGCATGGCCCCAACGTCCACGCCGGTAAAGCTCACATCGGCGTTCGTCAGCGCGAACAGCGGCAGAATGGCGAAATACACCCACGGGTACAGCTTGTGCTCCAAACGCGTCGCGGGGGGCACCACCTGACGCGCCACGCGGCTCAGCGACGAAACCGTCTCGATGTACTTGCCCTGCGCGATAACCGGCGTCTCGGGCTGGAACGCCTCGTGCGCTTGCCGCACCTTGGTGCCCGACCAGTCGGTGAAGCTCTTCAGGTCAACGCGCGAGCCCGACGGGATGGCGAAGGCCAGCAGCACGCCGGCGATGGTGGAGTGCACGCCCGACATGAACACGCAGTACCACAGCACAGCGCCCACCAGCAAATACGGGACAAGCGAATAAATATGGCTGCGGTTCATCAAAACCAGCACCACCAGCACCGCCGCGGCGGCCCCCAGCCAGAACAGCGAAGGACTCTGGCCGTAGAAGATGGCGATGACCAGGATAGCCATGATGTCATCGGCCACGGCAAGCGTGCTCAGGAACACGCGAACGCCGCTAGGAACGCGATTGCCCAGCAAGGCCAGGATGCCCAGAGCGAACGCGATGTCGGTTGCGGTGGGAACGCCCCAGCCGTGAGCCGTTTCAGGATTCGTCGCGTTGAACAGCAGGTAGATGCCAACCGGCACGATCACGCCGCCGAGCGCCGCCATAATAGGCAGCAGAGCTTGGCGGATGTTCGTCAGCTCGCCCACCGTCAACTCGTACTTGACCTCCAAACCCACCAGCAAGAAGAAGATGGCCATGAAGATGTCGTTGATGATGTGCGCCATGGACATGCCGGCGAACGCATCCCCGAAGAAAAAGCCCACTTCCGTGTGCCAAAAATGGATAAAGGCATCGTACGCGCCCGTATTCGCGACAACAAGCGCAACCACAGCCGCCAGCAGCATTGCGCCCGCAGCCTTCGTAGACGAATGAGTGAACTGGATGAGCTTCCAATATCGAGCCTGATGGCCCTGAACCTCCGAAATGAAAATACGCTGAGTGCCTTCTTGGTTCGTATCAGTCATAATTGCCTTAGCGCATGCCCGCGACCCTTCCGGGGCGCCTCTCTTGCCTGTCATCGCGGGAGCCGGGCACGCGGCGCTCCCCTAAAACACCCTCGTATTATCCACCATCGCCCGGCACTTCCTTGTATCCACGCTACGTTTTTAAACCGATTTCATAACATGGTGCAAAATAGCCCTCCAAAACAAAGGGTTTTGCGCTATGCTATTCCTATCAGTTCGACGAAAGGAGTCGGCTTGCAATGCGACGAAAAAAGCTTCTTTTTGCCCGCATGACCAGGCCAGGCGCTTGATCGAGCTGTTTTTTTATTCGCCACGAGGTAAGAGGTGATTGCTATGAGCATTACCGTCACCGGACGCAAAATGCCTGTAACCGATGCACTGCGTCAGTACGCCGAAGAAAAGATCGGCAACTCCATGAAGGTCATGGACATCGATCCTCTCGTAGCCGAAATCGTTCTGTTCGTCGAGAAGAACCCCGCCAACCCTCGCCCCGCCGTCTGCGAAGTGACGCTGCGCACGAAGGGCCACATCATTCGCGTTGAAGAAAGCGAAGAAGACATGTACGCGGCCATCGACGTCGCCGCCGCTAAGGTGGTACGTCAGCTGCGCAAATACAAGACGAAGGTCATCGACCGCAAACTGCGCGCCGAAGACGAGACCATCCGCATCCAGCCCGCCGCTGCTGGAGAGCTCGACGTTGACGGCCTCATGCAAGAGCTTGCCGGCGACGAGGTTGTTCGCGTGAAGGAAATGGAATTCGCACCGCTGACCGAAGAAGAGGCGCTGGTTCAGATCGACCTTCTGGGCCACGACTTCTACGCCTACACCGACCGCGACAGCGGCCTGGTCAACGTACTGTATCGCCGTGACGGCGGCGGCTACGGCCTGCTCAAGCAAAAGGAGGATTAAGCTTCATGCCCACTATCGACACCATCAAGGAAGTGCTGCAGGAGAACCTGGACATCGATCCCGCCAACGTGACGGAAGAGTCCACGTTCGACTCCTTGGGCATCGATTCGCTCGACATGGTAGAGCTCATCTGCGACCTCGAAGAGAAGTGCGAAGTCGACTTCGGAGAGCCTGAAGGCCTGAACTCCGTAGGCGACCTGGTGCAGTACGTAGATTCGCTGTAACGCTTCGCCATCCATGAAAAAGGACCCCTCAGGGGTCCTTTTTCATGCGTCGGAAGGATTAACGCCAGCTAGCCCTGCGCAAAACAACCTACCTGCCGCCAAAAGACCGCACCGTGAACACCAGGGACAGGTAACCTGCCGCTGCTCCGCCGAAAGCGCACGCGCAGCCCTTGAGCGCCATCATGGTCGCCACGGAGATAGGTGCAGAAAGGGCGGATGCGGCGACAACGCCCAGCAACCCCATGAAAGCTCCCGCGACGACGGCTACAACCAGCATCGCCACACCATAACTACGCGGAACGACACCCGCAACACCCCCGAACGTCTCAGGCGAGACGAATGCGCCGGCCCGCATATCCCTCTTGGTGAGAGGCGCTGCGCATGCGAACAGAATCGCACCCAAAATGAGGCCCGTGATAACAAGATCGGCCACGATGCCAACGAAATCGAACTGCACGGTCATATCGCCGCTGTGCATGAACCAGAATATGACAGCGTTCAACACACCGTTAACGGCGCCAAAACCGATAAGGCATTTACGTAGGGCATAGGATGAGAACTTTACCGTATTTCCGGATACGGAGTTCCCTTCCGTCACATTCACGGCCATGGATGGTTCCTTCCATCGGGGATTTATTGGTGAGGAATTATAGCAACAAGCCTAGGTAGTCTCCGATGAGCTATTTCCGTTGATACGGTAATTTACTGCTCCAAATCTCAGATAATCTCATTTCTGCAGAGGCTGCGAAGAGGTCCTTGACTCTAAACGGACGCACGTTGGATAGGCCATTCGGCTGCGTCGGCAAAAAATCACGGCCGAAGCCCGTTTCCAGATGCGAAGTCGCCCTCAAGTTAGTATCGAAGAGGCGCCGTCCCGGCAAAGGCAGGACTTGCGCGCGAAAAAACACGTTCGCTGGTAGGTTTTGACGGTTTGAGGTCGTCGGAGCTTGCGAATCGGGCGCACCCGAAAGCGCGACGAAGCAGGCCAACGCTGTGACCAGCGGAAACAAAACGCAGGTCGCGCGGCGGCAAACGCGATGCCCAACTCGACGACCCCTAAACGTCAAAACCTGCCAGCGAGAGAGACTTTTCGTGCGCAAGCCCTTCGCGCACGGCGGCAGCAAGCCGCAGGCCGAGTAGCAGCAGCAGCCTGACGCAGGCCGAGTCGCGACGGCAAGCCGCAAATCGAGTCACGGGCGCGCAGGCGCTACCAGCCCGCTCGACGCATGGCAGCCCGAAGCGCGGCGATGCTGTACAAGCTGCCGAACGCGCACACCAACCCGTCGGAACCGGCCAGTTCGCAAGCCTTGGCCACCGCGTCGTCGAAATCGCGCGCTTCGTAGGGATTCACGCACGCAGAGCATCCGAGCAGATCTTGCCCCGTCCATCGAATGGCGCGCGCCAGCTTCGCCGCCGAAAGGGCGCGGGGGTTCGGGGGCGCAACGGCCACGAACGCGCTGCCCAGCGGCAAAACCGCTTCCAACATGGTGGGGTAATCCTTGTCCTCCAACACTCCGATCACGAACACAGCCTTGCGATCAGGGAACACGTCGCGCAAGGAATCCGCGAGCGCCTGCGCGCCTTGGGCGTTGTGCCCGCCGTCTATCACAAACGCCGGTCGGTCGTCCCGACTTGGCAGCACTTCGAAACGACCCGGCCACTGCGCCTGCGCGACGCCCGCGCGCAACGCCTCGTCCGAAATATCCCACCCGCGCAAGCGCAACGCGAACGCGGCCTCAAGGGCAAGCGCCGCGTTCATCGGCTGATACCGGCCAAGAAGCTGCGTTTCGTACGATTCGCCGCAATAGGAGAACGGCCGAACATGCACCTCCCCCGCTTCCGTAACGCGATGCTCGACCGGCCGCACGTCCAAACAAGAAACATCGGGATTCACCAGCGCATCGCCGCAATCCGCCGCAACGCGCTCGATCACGGCCATGGCCTCGGCCTCTTGCGGCCACGACACGACGGTCGAACCCGCTTTCACGATGCCGGCTTTCTCGCCGGCGATCGCGGCAAGCGTGGTGCCCAGCAAAGCCGTATGATCCAGGCCGATGCGCGTGATGACCGCAACTTCAGGGGCATCTATGACGTTCGTGGAATCAAGGCGACCCCCCAACCCCACTTCAAGCACGGCGATCTGGCATCCGCTGCGCGCGAAATGCTCGATGGCAACAGCGGTCATCAGTTCGAACTCGGTGGGATGATCGCCCGTATCGGCGGCCATCGCTTCGGCGTGGTCTTTGACCTCCAGCGTTACCGCCGCAAGGTCTTCCAAGGAAATGGAACGTCCGTCCACGCGAATCCGCTCCTCGAACGTCTCGATAAACGGGCTGGTGAACAGCCCCGTGCGCAATCCGGCGGCGCGCAGTATGGAAGATAGGAACGCGCTTGTCGACCCCTTCCCGTTCGTGCCCGCCACGTGAACGAACCGCATGCGATCCTGCGGGCGGCCCAAACGGTCCAGCAACTCGCGAATGCGGTCGAGCCCCAGGCGGGACGCTTGCCAGTGCGGCTCGTTGATGTAGGCGATAGGGTCGAATTCCATGATCAGCTCCTCTGCAAAACGAAAGCGAGCGCTTCGCACGAAACGCTCGCCCCCAAGATAGCACAACACCCCGCAAGCAGCACGACGGCCGGACAGCCGCTACTGCTGCGACAAATACTCCGCGATACCCGCAGCTGCGCGCTTCCCGGCGCCCATGGCCAAGATCACCGTAGCCGCGCCGATCACCGCATCGCCGCCCGCGAACACGCCGCGGCGCGACGTTGCGCACGTGCGCTTGTCGGCAACGATAAGGCTGCGAGGCGTAACCTCCAAGCCGGGCGTCGTCTTGGCGATAAGCGGGTTCGTCTTGGATCCCACGGCCATGACCAGCATGTCGATGTCGATCACGAACTCGCTGCCCGCAACCTCCTCGGGACGACGGCGCCCGCTTGCATCGGGCTCGCCCAACTGCATGCGCACGCACTCCAAGCCGGTCACCCAGCCGTCCTCGCTCCCGATCGCCCGCTTCGGGTTCGTCAGCATTTGGAAGCGGATGCCCTCCTGCTCGGCATGGTGCACTTCCTCCGCACGCGCGGGCATCTCGTCGCGGCTGCGCCGATACACCACGGTGACGTCCGCGCCCAAGCGCTTCGCCGTGCGCGCCGCATCCATGGCAACGTTGCCGCCGCCCACCACGACGCAGCGCTTTCCCGCATACACCGGCGTATCGTACGCAGGGAACTGGTACGCCTTCATGAGGTTCACGCGCGTCAGCAGCTCGCTTGCCACCATGACGCCGTTGAGCCCTTCGCCCTCGATTCCCAAGTAAGCAGGCAGGCCAGCGCCCGTTCCCACGAACACGGCGTCGAATCCGCGTTCGTTCAAAAGCTCGTCGATATCGTAGAGCTTGCCCACCAACGTGTTCAGCTCGAACGAGACGCCGCTGTCTCCCAGCTTGGAAACCTCGCGCTCAACCAGGTCTTTCGGCAAGCGAAACTCGGGGATGCCGTACGTCAGCACGCCGCCCAGCTTGTGCAGCGCCTCAAGCACCGTCACGTCGCAGCCGAGCTTAGCCAGCTCGCCAGCGCACGTGAGCGACGCCGGGCCGGACCCCACCACGGCCACGCGCTTGCCCGAAAGGTCAACATGGGGCACAACGGCGGTTTCGCCATCCGCATCCGCAACGGGAGCGGCGGCTTCCTCGGCGCGCTGCTGGGCAATCGCGGCGGCGGCCTCCTGCGGATGCTCGAACGCCCAGTCGGACGTGAAACGCTCCAAGCGACCGATGCCGACCGGCTCGCCGTTCTTGCCGCGCGTGCACACGCCCTCGCACTGCGTTTCCTGCGGGCACACGCGCCCGCACACCGCCGGCAGAGCACTCGCGCTCTTCACGATGGCGTACGCCCGAGCGAAATTCCCCAAGGCAACCTGCTCGATGAAATCGGGAATGGGGACGCCCACCGGGCAACCGTGCACGCAGGGACGCGTCGGGCACTGAATGCAGCGACGCGCTTCTAGCATGGCCTCTTCGGCGGAATACCCGCGCGCGACCTCGTCAAACGTTTTGGCACGCTCGACGGGATCCAGCTCGGGCATGGGAACCATCGTCTTCTGCCTGTTCACTTCGTAGCTGGTCCGCGCCATGTTAGGCCCCCTTCCGGTCGCCATGCGCAGACGCGCACCCGCAATTGCGGCCTTCGGAGGCTATTCGACCCGCCGCCGCATCCCGCGCCGCCGATTCGAACGAGCGGTACATCACCCCGCGACGCATCGCGTCGTCGAAGTCGACCAGATGCCCATCGAAATCGGGACCGTCCACGCACGCATGCAGATATTCGTCGCCCACCTTCACGCGACAGCCTCCGCACATGCCCGTACCGTCGATCATCAGGGGGTTCATGGAAACCAGGGTTTTGATGCCGTAAGGCTTCGTGGTGGCCGCCACGAACTTCATCATGATGACCGGGCCCACGGCAAGCACCAGGTCGTAGTTCGCGCCCTCGTCGATGCGCTGCTGAAGCGCCTGCGTGACCAAGCCCTTGTTGCCGTTCGATCCGTCGTCGGTCATGATGATCTGACGCGTGGAGCTGGCGTTGATCTCGTCTTCGAACAAAACGAGGTCGGCGTTACGGAATCCCGTGATCACATCCACTTCGCAACCTTGCTCATACAGCCACTTGGCCTGGGGATACGCAATAGCGGTTCCCAAACCGCCACCGATCACGCACGCGCGGCGCGCACCGGCAAGCTCGGTCGGGTTCCCCAGCGGGCCCACGAAGTCCAGCAGGGAATCGCCCGCCTTCATGTTCGCTAGGCGCATCGTCGTTGCCCCAACCGCCTGAAACACGATCGTGACGGTGCCCGCCTGCGCATCGCAATCGTTCATGGTCAAGGGGATGCGCTCGCCGCGCTCGTCAATGCGCAGCATAATGAACTGACCCGGCTTGATTTTCTTCGCAATCTCGGGAGCCCGCACAACCATGCGGGTGACTTCGGGGTTCAACGCCTCAACTCGTTCGATGGGATACACTCGCCCTCACCCTTCTCGTCTCGTCTCAGAACAAAAACAGCACCGGGTATCGGTGCCGATTCGAACTTGATAAGGCCGCCAGTATAGCAAACGGGGTTTAGGGGTATTGTTTCGGACGTGTTTCCACACGGCCAAAGGTATCCGACGCGCGCGGATGAGCGCCCTTCCGCAAAGCCCCTCGCGCGAGCGGTCGCAACGGCCCGCCAACGGCGCCGGCAACGGCAACGAACCGTTGACGGACCGTATGCCCGTCCAGGCCGCATGGTAGGCTCGAAACGTGGAGCCGTCCGAATGTTCGCACCCCAAGGAGGAGCCCGTGGCACGCATCTACGCCCTCGACAACCGCATGACGCCCGTCTCTTCCCTGCAGGATCTCGCGCACGGCCGGCCCGTCGCCATAGCGGCAGCGCCCCCGGAGCTCGACAGCCTAACCGCGCCGAGCGAAGAGGGGAAGCAAGCGCTTCGTTTGCTCGCTTCGGCCGAAAACACGTATCTCGACGTATTTCCCTCGTGCTTGGTCGGGTCGTTCGCCGTCCCCGACAAAGCGCGCATCCTTGACGACCCCACCTGCTTCACGTTCTATCTCGACAGGGACCGACTGGTTTTCCTGGACGAAAGCGGTACGTGCGAGCGGTTGCTGAGCGCCATTGCCGAACAAGGCGTACTGAAGCAGCCCACAACGGCTCACTGCCTGTTCGAGTGCATGAAGCTGCTCATAAAAGGAGACCTTGCGTTTCTGGCAGATTTGGAAGACCAGATGGAGGACGTCGAGGAGGCCATCATCGACCGCGGCATGGACGCAAGCAATCGCCGCATGCTGCTGTTCCGCCGCAAGCTACTGCGCATCGACACGTACTATCAGCAGCTGGTGGACATGACCAGCAGCCTTGCCGAAAACGAGAACAAGATGCTCGCGCGCGAAGAAACGCGCCTGTTCCTTTCGCTGCAAAAGCAGGTGGAGCGCCTGCTCAAACGCTCGCTCACGCTCAAGGAGTACAGCCTGCAGCTGCGCGAGCTGTACCAAGCGCAGATAGACATACAGCAGAACAACACCATGAAGTTCTTCGCCGTGGTCACCACGCTCTTTGCCCCGCTTACGCTGCTGACCAGCTGGTTCGGCATGAACTTCGCGCACATGCCCGGCATAGACTGGTCGTGGGGTTACCAGGCGGTCATCGCGCTGTCCATCGTCATCATCTTGGTGGAGCTCGCGATTTTCAAACGGAAGAAATGGCTGTAGAAACGCCCGTCCCCCGGCGAAGGGCATCTTCGCCAGGGGACGGGGCTGCATGATGCAACGGATAGCGCACGGCGTGCGCCGACGCTATTCGGCGTCGGCCGCGCGCAAAAGCTCGCCCAAAGTGGTGAAATCGTTTTCCAACGCCTCGCGCTTGCTGCCGTCGTACAGCGCTGCGGCCGGGTGGAAGATGGGAAACACCTTGAACTTGCCCGCGCGCTGCAGCGTGCCGTGCAAGCGCGTGATGCCGATGTCGGTTTTCAAGATGAACTTCGTGGAGAAATTGCCCAGCGTCACGATGAAATCCGGATCGATGGTGCGCGTCTGCTCGCGCAGATACGAAGCGCACAGCTCTATTTCCTCAGGCCGCGGATTGCGGTTTCCCGGAGGGCGGCACTTCAGCACGTTGGCGATGAACACGTCTTCGCGCGTGAGGCCCGCCACCGCCAAAAGCTCGTTGAGGTACTTGCCCGCCGCGCCGACGAACGGCTCCCCTTGCAGGTCCTCGTTCTTACCGGGCGCCTCCCCGATGATCAGCACGCGCGCCTCGGGGTTCCCCACCCCGAACACGGTTTGCGTGCGGCCGTCGGCCAACGGGCACTTCCGGCACGCTTCCACCTGCGCGCGAATATCGTCCAAAGGGATGTGCGGTTTGGTCATGCGGTCCCCCGTCTACACGTAATACCTGGGCATACGATGGCTGAACCCGATGGCAACCTCGTAGTTGATGGTCCCCAGGGTGTTCGCCATGTCGTCGATGGTCACAACGGAATCGCCTTCACGGCCCACCAACAGCACTTCGTCGCCGATTTGCGGGTCAAGCTTGAGCCGGTTCGCATACGTGCGCATGTCCACTTCGAACATGCACTGGTCCATGCAAATGTTGCCCACCTGACGGCAGCGCTGCCCCTTCAAGATAACGTCGGTCCTGCCGGAAAGCCCGCGGCGCAAGCCGTCGGCGTACCCGATGGGCAGCGTGCATATCTTCACGCTGCCGGGGCTGCGGTAGTTCATTCCGTAGCTCACGCCCTCGCTCATGGGCACCGTGCGCACATCGGAGATGCGCGCGTGCACGCTCATGACCGGCTTCAGGTCGATCAGCGGACGCGTCACCGACGAGGGATGCAGGCCGTACAGGCCCACGCCCAGGCGCACCATGTCGAAATGCACGTCGGGATACCGAATGGCGGCCGCCGTGTTGGCCGCATGCACGATGCCGGGATTGAAGCCCGCCACGTTCAGCGCGGTAACGGCCTCGATGAAGCGCTTGACCTGGATCTGGAAATCCAGCGTTTCGGCGGAATCCGCCGTGGCGAAGTGCGTGAACGTGCCCACCAAATCCAGCGCCCGATGGAAGCTCACCTGCCCCATGAACTCGACCACTTCGTCGTGACGGACGCCGATGCGGTTCATGCCGGTGTTCACCGCCAAATGGTAGGGCGCCTTCATGCCGTATGCATCGGCCGTTTCCGCATACTGGATAGCGAACTCGGGCGTGTACACGCTTGGCATGACCTTGTACGCAAGCAGCAGCGGAATAGCGGAAAGCGGCGGCTGGGACAACACCAGAATAGGGGCGTTCACCAGGGCTTCGCGCAGCTCGATCGCCTCGTCCACGGTAGCAACGCCCAGGTAGTCCACCCCGGAATTGAGCGCGGTTTTGGCGCACTTCACCGCACCGTGTCCGTACGCGTCGGCCTTGACCACGGCCATCACGCGCACGCCGGCTCCCACTCGCTGCTTGATCATGGTGGCGTTGTAGCGAATCGCGTTGAGGTCGATCTCGGTCCAGGCCCATCGACGATCGGTGGTGGGGATCAGGCGCAGTTTATCGGGATCGAACTGCGCCGGCTCGTCATCGGGGCGAGCATGGTCGCGCGCGTACTGGAACGCGCCTTCCGCGCCGCTGTTGAACGCCGCCGAGGTCGCTTCGTACGCGCTTTGCCCGCCCGACGACCCCGCGCCGCGCGCGTTCGCGTTGATGGCCGAACGCGCCGATTCGAAGCCGAGCGGCTTGCGATTCGCGAAGCCGGTGAATCCGTTGGGAAGCTCTTGTGCCGTCATGCTGCATGCCTTTCAGTCGATCGGGCACCAGTATAACACTGCAATGTTCGACCGGCCCGGGGACCGCCGCGAGCGCAACACCCCGACGTTAGCCGCACGTGCCGCGCAGCCGCCTTCCGGCCTTGCGCGCAGGCGGAATCCGAACGCAAGGGCTGCCGTTCGCGCGGGGCGCCGTTCGCACGAGCGACCCTCCCCCTCCCGAGCGCAGCCATCCCGGAAGCGCTTCTCTGCAGAGTTGCATACAGGGTTACATGCGAGGTTGCGCGCGAAAAAACCCGTTTGCTGGCAGGTTCTGACGGTTTGAGGTCGTCATGCCGGGCCTCGGCTTCGCTGTCGTTCGGCCCGGTTTTCGTTTTGCCTGATCAGGAAGCCGGGCTTCCGCATCGCGCTTTCGATGACGCTCGTGCCGCCGGGTCAGACGACCTCAAACCGTCAGAACCTGCCAGCGACAGCGGTTTTTCGTGCGCAAGCGGCATGCCGCGCCCGCGGCACCCGCGCGACGCCCGGGGCCTCCGCCCGCAGCACCCGCGCGACACCCGACACCAGGGGCCTCCACGCGCGCCGCCGCAGCGCACGCCCGACGCCCAGCACCAGGGGCCTCCACGCGCGCCGCCCGCGCGACGCGCGAGAAGCCCTACCCGTCCAGCTCGTGCAGCATGTCCAAAAGCTCCTGACGCTTGTGGATGTCCAGCTTCGTGTAAATGTGCTTGGCGTGGGTGCGCACCGTGTTCTCGCTGATGACCAGGCGTTCGGCAATAGTCGCCATGCTGTTTCCGCGCGCGATAAGCTCGGTCACCTCGGTCTCGCGCATGGACAGGCCGTAGCGCTCCTGCAGCTGCAAGCACTGCTTCGACGTGCGGTCCCGTATGGCACCCGCATCTTCGGAGGCCGAAGGACGATTGCGACGCTTCTTGGATGACGCGCCCTTGCGCGACGACGGATCGGCGTCCTGGGTAGGTCCATCGACACCGGCGATCGCCTTGCGGGCAGCGCGCCCCGACGCCTGGGAAATGCCCAGAGGCAGGAACTCGATAGGATCCGCCGTCACGGTCCCCTTAGAAGCAATCGACTTGAACAGCGTGCCCGTTGCCGCAAGCAGGGTAAGACCCAGCACGTAGCTTGACGCCATCGCCACGATGAACAGCCACTCGCGCCCGTCCACGGACACGAAATCGCTCACCCAGCCTAGCAAGAATCCCACGCTTTGCATAATGTAGGCAACACCGCCAAAGAACCCGTAAATGAACACGGGGTTGATACCGCGGTCGCGCGAAACCTGCGCGCACTGCATCATCATAAGCATCTGAACAAGCGAGAACACCATATACGTAAAGCCCGCGAACAGGTTCAGGTATATCGGACCCAAAAACGGCAGCAGCAAAAACCCCGTGATAATAACGGGATACACCACGCGAAACACCGACGTAAGGCCGAAGCGAAAGCTCATGCGATACCACAGCACCAACAGCACCGCCGCCGAGACGAACGAGCCCAGCATGGACGCGCTGTTCACCACCGCGGCAATCTCTTCGTGCAGAAGCGCAATGCCGCGAATGACGCCGCTGGCTAAAGCAAGCGATCCTACGCACAGGGCGCTTCGCCAATAATCGGATATGGCCTGACGGTACACGCGCGGGTGCTGACGCGGAACGTCCTCGAACATCGGCTGGTCAACGCGCATCTCGCGCACCGAAAGGGCAATGCACAAACCGCACAGCGGAACGAACACGAGCGGAATCAAAAAGGCCGTTAACGCAATAGGAACCAAATACAGTGCGAAATAGATGAACGGGGCTATGGCCGTGCCCGCGATCAAGCGCAAGTTGCCCCGCTCCGCCGGCAACGACGCGAAATAACGCTGCCACAACATGAACATGCCCGCACAGCCGACGCCCAGCAAAACGCCGCCGCCGGCCACCAGCACAAGGGTGGCCACGGTAGCGTACATGGCGCCGATGAGGCACGCCGAGCCGCCAAACACCAAAAGCGCGCTCAAAGAAACCAGCATGCGACGGGCGCCGCCGGGAACGTAATAGGAACCGAACATGCTGGCAACGAAGGCTCCGCCGAACGCCAAAGCCTGCGCAAGGAAAAAGGTCAGCGTGACTTCTGCCGTTTGAAACTCAAGCGGCAGAAACGGAAAGACGCCTCCCCAAATAGACGTCGCGTTCACCGTCAAAAAGCACGCATAGCCCCAACTGGACACGTGCGTCCGCGCCGTCGATTGCGTCATGTAGCTGCCACCCCCTCCGGTACCATACTGCAAAGCATGGTAGCATACGAGCGTCGTCTCGCAAGAAGGCACCTTGGCGATTTTTGCGGTATGGTTATATCGCGACCTGGGGTTTTACCCTTAAATCACATGACGAGTGTGATTCTTCTTCCGCCGGTTTCCGGTACTTTTGACCACGGCGAGAGGAACAACCATAGTCAGAGGAGGGAACTATGACCGTACACGAATCGACGCTATCGCGCCGCACGTTCGTCAAAGGGTCGCTCGCGGGCGTCGCGCTCGCAGGAGCTGCCGGGTCCGCGCTCTACGGCTGCGCACCCAAGGCCGAGGAAACCGCGAAAGACGGCGCCGCCGCGACAAGCGACCAGATCGCTTGGAGCCAGTGCAACGTGAACTGCGGCGGCAACTGCGTCTTCCAGTGGCATTCCCGCGACGGCAAGATCGTCTACATGGAATCCGACAACACGGGCGACGCCGACCTGCAAGCGCGCGCTTGCCTGCGCGGCCGCTCCATGCGCCGCTGGATCAACAGCCCTGACCGCCTGCTGTATCCCATGAAGCGCGTTGGCAAGCGCGGGGAAGGCAAGTTCGAGCAGATTTCCTGGGACGAGGCCATCGACACCATTGCAAGCGAGCTCAAGCGCGTCATCGACACGTACGGCAACGAAGCCATCTACGTGAACTACGCCACCGGCATGTACTCGACCACCGGGCGCAACCCCAGCAAGCGCCTGCTCAGTCTGCTAGGCGGCTTCATCAACCAGGGCTACGATTACTCCACGCACATGATGTCGGCCGTCATGCCGTACATGTTCGGCAGCGACAAGGAGAAGGGCAGCGTTTACAGCCCGTACGACAACGTGAACGCCTCCTCGTTCTCCGAGGCCGAGCGCGCATCCGACCTGGTGGTCATGTTCGGAAACAGCCCCGCCGAAACCCGCATGGGCGGCGCGAACGCCGTGTGGGACTTCGCCAAGGTGCGCGAAGCCGTCAACGGCCGCGGCGGCAAGATCATCAACATCGACTACCGCCTGAACGAGTCTGCATCGGGCCATCCGGACGAGTGGCTGCCCATCCGCCCCGGCACCGACGCTGCGCTGTGCTCCGCCATCGCGCACGAGTGGATTGCCAACGGCCAGGTGAACAAGGAGTTCCTGGACAAATACTGCGTCGGTTACGACGAGGACACCATGCCCGAGTCCGCCAAGGGCCAGAACAAGTCCTACAAGGACTACATCATGGGTACCGGCTACGACATGGTTGAGAAGACCCCCGAGTGGGCCGCCCCCATCACGCAGATCTCGGCGGACAAGATCCGCGAGCTGGCCGCTGCCATCGCCGCCGCCAAGGCTCCGTTCATCTGCCAGGGCTGGGGATCGCAGCGCCACACCAACGGCGAGGACACGGCCCGCGCCATCAGCATGCTGCCTATCCTGATCGGCCAGCTGGGCCTACCGGGCACCAACACGGGCCAGCGCGAGGCCGAGCCGCCCACGTACTTGGTCGGCTCCCTGCCGTTCAAGAACCCCATCAAGACCGCCATCCCCGTGTACCAGTGGGTGAACGCCGTCGACCACGGCAAGGACATGACCGCCACCAATGCGGGAATCATCGGCGCCGACAAGCTGGGCAGCGACATCAAGTTCCTGTGGAACTACGCCGGCAACTGCATCACCAACCAGCACGGCGACATCAACTACACGCACGAAGTGCTGCAGGACGAAAGCAAGCTGGAATTCATCTTGGTATGGGACACGGTGATGACCGACTCCGCCAAGTACGCAGACATCCTGCTGCCCGACGCCATGCGCTCCGAGCAGTTGAACATGCAGACGCAGGGCTATTCCGAGTACTACACGGCCGTCGTGGTGGGCGGACCGGCCCAGGAGGCCCCGGGCGAGTGCCGCACCAGCTACGACGTGTGCGCGGACATCGCCGACAAATTCGGCAAGAAGGACGAGTACACCGAAGGCCGCACGCAGGAGGAATGGATACAGCACCTGTACGAAGAGGGCGCCAAGGCCGACGGCAAGATGCCCACGTGGGACGAGATCAAGGCGCAGGGCATTTACAAGCGCGCGCTCGAGCCGTCCATCGGACTGAAGGACTTCCGCGACGATCCGGCGAAAAACCCGCTGGGCACGCCTTCCGGAAAGATCGAGATCTACTCCGAGCAGCTGGCGACCATCGCCGCTACGTGGGAGCTCAAAGAGGACGAGGTCATCAACCCCATCCCCGTATTCACGCCTGGCTTCCAGGGATACGGATCCGTCACCGACGAGTACCCGCTGTACTGCTCGGGATTCCATCACAAGAGCCGCACGCACTCCTCGTTCGGGTTCATCCCCGAGCTTGAAGCCGTGGCCCGTCAACAGCTGTGGATCAACCCGATGGACGCCGATCCGCGCGGCATCAAAGACGGCGACAAGGTGGCCGTGAAGAGCCCGGCAGGCGAGATCCGCATCGAAGCCAAGGTGACGCCGCGTATCGTGCCCGGCACCATCGGCATTCCGCAGGGCGCTTGGCACAAGGCCAACATGAGCGGTGACCGCGTGGACGAAGGCGCATGCGTCAATACGCTGACCACGTACAAGCCCACGCCGCTGGCAAAGGGCAACGGCCCCGCGCACTCCATCATCGCTCAAGTCACCAAGGCATAAAGGGGGGAAGACGACATGACTCAGTATGGATTTTACTTCGATAGCACGCGCTGCACGGGTTGCCGCACCTGCGAAATGGCGTGCAAGGACTACAAGGATCTGCCCGCCAACATAGCGTACCGCCGCGTATACGACTACGAAGGCGGCTCCTGGACGGACGCGGGCGACGGCACGTTCACCTCCGACACGTACGCATACCACGTGTCGCTGGGCTGCCAGCATTGCGAAAAGCCCGCTTGCATGGCGAAGTGCCCGCAGGGTGCCATCGTGAAAGACCCGGAAAACGGCTTGGTGCATATCGACGACGAGAAGTGCACCGGCGTGGGGGCCTGCGTGGAGACGTGCCCTTACAACGTGCCCATCGTCAACAAGGAGATCGGCCGCGGCGTGAAGTGCGACGGCTGCGCCGACCGCGTGGCCGAGGGCAAGAGCCCCATCTGCGTGGAGGCATGCCCGCTGCGCGCGCTTGAGTTCGGCGACATTGAAGAGCTGCGCGCGAAGCACCAAGGCACCGTGGCCGGCATTGCGCCCATGCCCTCGCCCGACACGACGAACCCCTCTATCGCCATTCTGCCTTGCCCGGCGGCGAAAGAGCCCGGCGACAAGACCGGCGCCATCGCCAACGAAAAGGAAGTAACGCTGGCATAGACCGACGAACCAAGCACCCCTCCCCGGCCGGCGCGCTGCACTCAAGCGGCGCGCCGGCTTACCGTTATAATAGGCCCAGACGAGAGGGAGCCGACAATCAGCCGGCCGTACGGGAAGCGATGCCATGCCACGGGGATTTTTCTTCGACAACACAAGATGCACGGGATGCAGAACCTGCGTCCTTGCGTGCAAGGACTACCACGACCATGGCTCCGAGCTGGCATTTCGCATGGTTCTTGACTACGAAGGCGGCGGCTGGACGCGCACCAACGACGGCACGCTTTACCAAGATGCCTACGCATATCACATCTCCATCGCCTGCAACCACTGCAACAGCCCAGTATGCACGCAGGTATGCCCCACCGGCGCCATGCACAAAGACGACCTGGATTTGGTGTGGCCGGACGTACGCAAGTGCATCGGATGCGGCTACTGCACCATGGCCTGCCCCTACCATGCCCCCCGCATCGATCAAGAGCTGAAGCGATCGAGCAAGTGCGACGGATGCCGCACGCGCGTCGCGAACGAGCAGGCCCCCATCTGCGTGGAAGCATGCCCCGTGCGCGCGCTCGACTTCGCAGCGGCGGGCACGTTGGCCGAACGGTACCCCACCGCGGTACGCTCCATCATGCCACTTCCCCCTGAGGATGCGACCGACCCCAACCTGCTCATACTCCCGTCGCCCGCCGCCGAGCGCGCGACGGACGGCGGCGGACGCATCGCCAACCGCCAGGAAGCGGGCATCGCATGAACAGCGGATTCGATTCGTTCTCGCTCGCCTTGTTCACCTCGCTTGCTCCGGCAGGCGTCGTGGCGTTCATCGTGCTGGCTTGCGCGCGACTGGGCGTCCGCAACCGCGAAGCCGCCGTGCGCATCGATCGCGTGATCGCGCTTCCGTTCTCCGTGGCGTTGATCGGGTTCATCGCTTCGGCAACGCACCTGGGAACGCCGGCAAACGCGCTGCACGTGTTTTCCGGCATCGGAAGATCGCCGCTATCGAACGAAGTGCTCTCGGCTGTGGCGTTTTTGTTTCTTGTGGGATCGTACTGGATGACGGCGTTCAAGCAGCGCTTCCCCGATGCCGTGGCAAAGCCGTGGCTCGTGCTTTCGTGCATCGCGGGCATCGTGCTGATCGCGGCAACGTCCACCGCGTATTCCGTGCACACGGTTCCCACCTGGGACACGCCGTACTCGCCGGCGAACCTGGTTCTTTCCGCCCTGCTGGCTGGGCCCGTGCTGGGAATGCTGTTCCTGGAAATGGCCCACGCACGGCCCTTCGGCCTGGAAATCGGCTTGTTCGCTGCGGCCTGCCTGGCTTTGATCGCCGGTACTGCGGTACTGATCATGCACGATGCCAGCCTATCGCTTATAGCGAACAACGAAATTGCCGCCACTTCCCTGGCTCCACGATATCCGGCGGCTATAGCGACCCACCTTGTGCTTGGCGTTGCGGGCGTAGCGGCCGCCGGCTTCTCGCTTCGTCGCGGGCAAGCGGAACGTCTCACGTTCATTTTGCGCATTGCGGCAAGCGCCCTGGTGCTGGCCGCCGTGCTTGTCACGCGCATCGTGTTCTACAACCTACACATGACGGTAGGGTTTTAGAAAACAGCGGGCGTCGGCAACACCGAAGCATCGCCGACGCCCGCTTAGGCAGAGCCAGTCGAGTCTAGTGCCCGCCGCCCGCCATCATCTTGGCCGCATGCGGAAGAGCGGCCGCGATGCCGTCCCAATTCTCGCGAGCTGCCTTTTCGCTGCCAGGCAGATTGATCACCAAATGACGGCCCCGCTGCATGCACAGCGCGCGGGACAGCATCGCATACGGCGTGATGGCCAAGCTGTGCGCGCGCATAGCTTCGGCAATGCCCGGAACATTGCGCTCGCACACGTCCATCGTGGCCTCCGGCGTCACATCGCGCAAAGAAAGGCCGCTTCCGCCGCAGGTCAAAACGATGTCAGCATCAAGCTCGTCGCACGCATGCACGATGGCGGCCGAAATGTCCGCACGCTCGTCCTTCACCACGACGTGGCTTTTGCACTCCCAGCCGTTATCGGCGATGAGCGCTTCGAGGGCCGCGCCGGCCGTGTCTTGCTTCAAGCTGCGCGTATCGGAGCACGTGATAATAGCGAAGGTGATGTTTCGATCCATGGTAAACCTTTCTCACCGGTTGGCGTAGTCAGTCAGCGAGAGGGGCTGGGGTGCGCCGAATTCGCGGGATCGCGGAGGCGAAGCGTACCTTGGGTACGCGAGCTTCCGGGATCGCGCGAATTCGGTGTGCACCGGTCCCTCGCAGCGTCGAGCCGTTCCGCCGTTCGGCAGAACGGCGGAACCTTACAGGCAAACTTCCTCGTTGACGTCCAGCAGAATGCACCTGACCAGCGAGCCTTCCGTACGCCCCTCCAGGCCCTCGGGCAGCACGACCATGCAGTTGCTTTTCTGAAGGGGGCCGAACAAACCGGAGCTCTGGTTGCGAGCAGGCTCGACCACGTACTCCCCCGATTCGTTCTTGGACAGGGTGGAACGCAAGAAGATGCGACGAGGGTCGCGCTTTTTGGCGTCGCGCGCCAACTTGGCCATCACGGACGGGCGCTCGAAGCACGTATAGCCCTGCATTTTGCGCAGTGCGGGACGGATGAGCATCTCGAAGCCCACGTAAGCAGCCGCCGGATTCCCCGGCAGGCCGAACACGGGCGTGCCGTTCACCACGCCGAACGTCTGCGCTTTTCCCGGGCGCATGTTCACCGTGGTCATCAACAGGTCGCCTAGTTCTTCCACCACCGGCTTGATGAAATCGAAGTCGCCATTCGACGCGCCGCCGCTGGTCACCACGAAATCGAAGTCGCGCACCGCCGCGTTGATCGCCGCCGCCAAAGCCTCCTGCGTGTCTTCGACGATGGGCAGTACAACGGGCTTTGCACCAGCCGCGCGCGCCGAGGCGGCCAAGGCGTAGCTGTTCGAGTTGCGAATCTTGCCCGCTGCGGGGACCTCCGAAGGATCGACCAGCTCGGACCCGATGGAGATGATGGCCACGCGAGGACGCTGATGCACCGGCGCCTCAACCACGCCGCATCCCGCAAGAAAGCCTACGCCAGCAGGGTTGATAACCTCGCCGCGCTCAACCACCACCTCGTTGGCTTTAGCCTCCTCGCCCGCTTCGCGCACGTTCGATCGAAGCTTGGTCGGCTCGACGAAAGCAACCCGGCTGCTTGGCTTGCCATCGCCCGTAACCACCTTCACGATCTCGTACTTCACCACGGAGTCCACCGCATCGGGGATGGGGGCGCCAGTCATGATGCGCACGCACTGCCCATCCCGAATGGGACCGTCGAACGTGTCGCCCGCCGCCACTTCGGCGATGACGTCAAGCTCCATCGGAGATTCCGGGCTCGCATCGACAAGTTCGGCGGCCCGAACCGCGAAGCCGTCCATAGCAGAATGCGCGAACGGGGAAATGTCGATGTCGCTTTTCAAATTAGCTGCGGCAACCCGCCCGGCGGCGTCCAAAACAGGCACCGTTTCGGCCGGCAACGTCTCAACATGGGAAAGAACCAGATCACGAGCTTCTTCGACCGAAACCATTTCAAGCATGAGCATCCTCCCTACCAGGCGAGTCGAGCTTGCACGCGCAACCCCTCGCGCACAAGCTCGGCGCAACCGCTTATTCACTAACGCATATTATAGCGCTTAGAGGATATAGAAAAGCGG
>NZ_DBFOSR010000124.1:0-13434 GCF_048427265.1 Paraeggerthella sp. | reverse complement strand
GCCGCCGCGGACGCCGTCGTGGTCAATACGTGCTCGTTCATCCAAAGCGCTACCGAGGAAAGCCTCGAGGCCGTGTTCGATGTAGCGGGCCTTCCCAATGTGGCCGAGGGAGCCGCGCTCATCGTTGCCGGATGCATGCCGGCGCGCTATGGCGACGACCTTGCAGGCGAGCTGACCGAAGCGCGCGCGTTCGTTCCGTGCAGCCGCGAGGACGACATCGCGCAGGTTCTCGTGGACGCGCTCGGCCTTGGCGAAGAACCCGCTGCATCGGATCGCTTCGATACGGTGGAAGCCGCCTGCGCGAAGCAAACGGCCCCGACAAGCGTCTCGGCTTACGTGAAGATATCCGATGGGTGCGACCGATTCTGCAGCTTCTGCACCATTCCGTACATCCGCGGTCGGTACCACAGCTTCGCGTACGAGGACGTGCGCGCCGAGGTAGCCGGGCTGGTTGCCGGGGGCGTTCGCGAGATCGTGCTGATCGCTCAGGACACTGGCAGATGGGGGACGGATCTCGACGAGCCCTCTTCTCTCGCATGGCTGGTTTCCGCTTTGGCCGAAGAGTTTTCTCATACTTGGTTCCGCGTGATGTATATCCAGCCGCAAGGGCTGACCGATCAGCTGCTCGATGCGGTAGCCTCGCACGAAAACGTGTGCGACTACTTCGACATCCCGTTGCAGCACGTCGATCCCTCCATCTTGCGCGCGATGAATCGTTCGGGCTCGCGCGCCGAGTTCGAGGCGCTTGCGAACCGCGTGAGGACGCGCATTCCCCATGCCACGCTGCGCACTACCTTGATAGCCGGGTTCCCCGGAGAAACCGACGATCAGTTCGAGGATCTGTGCGATTTCGTGGAAGAGGGCCTGTTCGATTACGTGGGCGTCTTCCCGTATTCGCGCGAAGAGGGCACGAAGGCCTATGATTTGCCCGATCAGGTGGATGAAGACGAGAAGGCCGACCGCGCGCAGCGCTTGCGCGACCTTGCGGACGCGGTATGCTGTCCGCGCATAGCCGCCCGCGTGGGGCTTGAATTGGACGTGCTTGTGGAGGGCGTGGAAGAGGACGGGCAGTTGTTCGGCCGCGCCATGTGCCAAGCTCCCGAGGTGGACGGCGTCACGTACGTGGAGGCGGGCGAGCCGGGGCAGATCAAGCGCGTGAAAATCACGGACACGCTGCTGTACGAGATGGAGGGGGAGTAGTCCCATGGCCAGCTCAAGCCAGATGAAGCCCACGCCGACCGACAAGCTGTGGACGCCGGCGAACATCGTGACGCTTGTGCGCATCTGCCTGGTGCCCCTGTTCGTCGTAGCATTGCTCAGCCCCTGGCCGCAGTGGTTCGGCCTGCCGCAGGTGGCGGACGACTCCAAGAGCCTCATCGCTGCCGGCATATTCATTCTGATCTCATGCACCGACTGGCTTGACGGCTACCTGGCCCGCAGCCGGGGGGAAGTCACCGATTTCGGAAAGTTCATGGATCCGCTGGCAGACAAGATCCTTGTTGCGGCGGCCCTGCTGGCGCTCATCGAGCTGGGAGCCCTGCCCAGCTGGGTGGTGCTCGTCATCTTGGCTCGCGAGTTCATCGTTTCGGGCGTGCGCATGGTGGCGGCCAGCGAGGGCGTGGTTATCGCTGCCAGCTGGTACGGCAAAGCGAAAACCGTTTCGCAGATGGTGGCTATCGTGCTGTTCACCATCAAGGACAGCTACATGGTGGGCAGCGTGCACGCTGCGTTCTCGGACTGGATGTGGATGATCAGCTGGCTCGTCATGATCGTGGCGCTCGTGCTGACCATCGTGTCCATGCTGGACTACATCGACAAAGCGCGTCACCTGATCGGGCTGAAGCCCAAGGAGCCGAAGCGGAAGCGTCGGGGATCGAAGGATGCGCGCGCGGTGGCGTCCGAACCGGCGTCGCCTGCTGCGCCCGCAGAGAGCCGGGTCCTTTCCGATGCGGATCTTGCCGAGATAGCCCCCGAGGCGCTCGAGGCCCTTGCTTCCACCGTGCTTTCCACGGCGCGTGCAGCTGGAAAGACCATCGGAACGGCGGAAAGCCTGACAGGCGGGCTGATCGCCGCTACGCTTACGCAGATCCCGGGCAGTTCCGATGTGATGCGCGGAAGCGTGGTCAGTTACGCGACCGAGGTCAAAAGCCTGGTGCTTGCGGTGGATCCCGACACGATCGCCGCGCATGGCGTAGTGAGCGAGCAAACCGCGAAGGCCATGGCTCAAGGTGCGTGCGCGGAGCTTCGCTGCGACGTGGCGGTGGCTGTGACGGGCATAGCCGGTCCGGGGGGAGCGGAGCCGGGCAAACCGGTGGGGACGGTATGGCTCGGCTGCGCTGACGGCTGCGGTACGGTCGAAGCGGAGACGCGCTGCTTTGCCGGCACGCGCGAGCAAGTGCGGCTCCAAACGGTGCGCGCTGCGCTCCAGGTCATGCAGCATGCGCTGGAAAGCCGCTAGAGCGACGATAGGTTTCTGCTAGATTCGCGTGGCGCTTCAGCAAGATTCGACGCAGGTCCCCGATAGAACCATGTTGGAAACCCGCTTGATTCGAAAAGGATCGAGCGGGTTTTTGGCTGTACGCGCGTCATGATTCAGCTAGAAAGGGCTTCTATACTTGAATTGCGGACTTGCCGATAAAAATGCTTGACCGACAAACAGATGTTCGTATAATAGGAGAAGTCGAAAAGCGGCGCTTTGGCGCACCTGCGGAAAGAGAAGGAAGCGCATGAACGAAGAAAAATCGAAGATGCTCAAGCTGACCACCGATCAGATCGAGACCAAGTTCGGAAAAGGCTCCATCATGAAGTTCGGCGAAAGCGACCAGAGCCTCAATATTGGCGCTATACCCACAGGCTCGCTTCCTCTTGATGCCGCATTGGGCATCGGAGGGGTGCCGCGCGGGCGCATCGTGGAGGTCTACGGTCCTGAATCGAGCGGCAAGACGACGCTTGCGCTTCAGGTGCTTGCCGAAGCGCAAGCGCTCGGCGGCATCGTCGCTTTCATCGACGCCGAACATGCGCTCGATCCGGTGTACGCGGCGCGTCTCGGCGTCGACATCGACGAAGTTCTTATATCCCAGCCCGATACCGGCGAGCAGGCGCTTGAAATCTGCGACATGCTGGTGCGAAGCGGCGCCATCGATTGCATCGTCATCGACTCCGTGGCGGCTCTTGTGCCCAAGGCCGAGATCGAAGGCGAGATCGGCGAT
Organism: Paraeggerthella sp.; assembly: GCF_048427265.1. Lineage (NCBI taxonomy): Bacteria > Bacillati > Actinomycetota > Coriobacteriia > Eggerthellales > Eggerthellaceae > Paraeggerthella > Paraeggerthella sp. Next base: position 10,225 of record NZ_DBFOSR010000124.1, on the reverse strand, counting down.
ACTACGGTGGGCTTGCAGGCGCGCCTTATGTCTCAAGCGCTTCGCAAGCTGGCAGGCTCGCTCTCCAAGTCGAACACCACGTGCATTTTCATCAACCAGCTGCGCGAGAAGATCGGCGTCATGTTCGGCAATCCCGAAACCACGACCGGCGGACGGGCGCTCAAATTCTTCTCGAGCGTGCGCATCGACATCCGACGCATCGACTCCATCAAAAAAGACGGCGAGATCGTGGGCAACCGCGTGCGCGCGAAAGTCGTGAAGAACAAGGTGGCGCCGCCGTTTCGCCAGGCTGAATTCGATCTCATGTACGGCGAGGGCATTTCTCGCGAAGGCTGCATCGTCGATATGGCGGTAGAGGCCGGCGTCGCGAAAAAGTCCGGTGCATGGTACACCTACGGCGAAGAGCGCTTGGGGCAGGGCCGCGAAGCCGCGAAGCAGACGCTTAGGGAGAACCCCGATCTGCGCGACGAACTGGAGAACAAGGTGCGCGAGGCGTTCGATATCCCCATTATCACGCGAACGGCAGAAGAGGCGGACGTCCTCTCTCCGGTAGCGAAGCCCAAGGGAAAGAAGTAGCGCGTCATGTCGCATAGCTCCGACGACGTGAAAGCCCTCTTGCGGGCGAATATCGCTGCGATCGAATCGGGGGAACGGTCGTCGTTGCCCGGTGCGCGTCAGGCAACGAGCTCCGAGCGAAAAGCACGACCCGCCTCGTGCGAGAGCGTTTCCGTCGGCCGGGATAAAGAAGGGCCGGACGATTCGCCTGAGCGCGCGTTTCGCAAGATCGAGCGCCTTGCCTGCGCGCGCGAACAGGCAAGCGAGGCTTTGCGCCGACGTTTAGTGCGCGAGGGATTTTGCGAGGATGCCGTCGAGGAAGCGGTGGCGCGCGCCCAGGCATGCGGTCTTGTCGACGATCTTCGCTATGCCGACGTGCTCGTCCGAAGCCGTCTTTCGCAGGGCAAGGGGCGCCGCGGCATCGTCGCCGAGCTCGAGGATCTTGGCATTGCCGTCGACGAAGTCGCGTCGTTGTCCGAAGGGCAGGGGGTCGGCGACGATGCGTCGGAGATCTCGCGCGCCATCGCTTTGCTCGAGCGGAAGCCCCCTCGGTCGAAGAACGCTCGAGAGGCGGCGTATAGAAAACTCGTCCAGAAGGGCTACGGCTCATCGGTCGCTTCCTCAGCCGCCCGTCAATGGCATGAATCCCTTTGCTCGGCGCAGTTCGACCGGATAGGGTAAGGCCGGGCGCCGGACGTACAAGCCGTCCGACGCCTCCGTTTTGCCGACCCTGTTCGTGAAGGTGCGTTTCGCCTTGTCGTTTCCGAATATTTCTTGTCGAGGGCTTTTACAAATCGCATACAAGCCTTATTATGTATAGAAGCTTGGGTGAAACGTACCTGATGAGGGTACTTCTTATAGACAAATTCATACGATGCTTCCCGTATCGCGTGCGTTCGCTCATGCCCGGTTTTGCCGGGATTTTTTATGCCTACGAGTACTTTGAAACACACTGACAGAATGCGAAACGAAAGGGGGGAGCGTATGCCTGAAATCATCTGGCTCGTTGTCGGAGCCGCAGCTGGCATCGCCCTCGGATTCGTCATCACGCGTTTTCTCGTCAATGCGTCCACTAAGCGTGCGGCGCAAGAAGCGGAATCCGTGGTGACCGATGCGAAACGACAGGCGGAGACGTTGCGCCGAGAAGCAATCGTCGAAGCGAAGGACGAAGCGCTTCGGCTCAAGCAGGAAGCGCAAGTTGAAAGCAAGGAGCGCATGCGCGAGGTGCGCGCCGCCGAGAACCGTATATCCCAGCGTGAGGAATCGCTCGACCGTCGCGTGGAGTCGCTTGATTCGCGCGAACATCAGATCTCGTCGATGCAAGGGCAGCTCGATCGCCGCGAACGCGATCTGTCCGAGGCAGAGCAGGAGATCAACCACCGTCTAGAGCGCGTGGCAGGCATGAGTCCTGACGAGGCGAAAGCCGAGCTGCTCGATACGCTGAAGGACGAGGTCACGCATGCCTCTGCAGCCATCATTCGCGATGCTGAAGCGCGCGCGAAGGCCGAGGCCGACAAGAAGGCGCGTTCGATCCTGAGCCTGGCAATCCAGCGCGTTGCGGCCGACCATACCGCTGAAACCACGGTATCGACCATCCATATTCCGTCGGATGACCTGAAGGGCCGCATCATTGGCCGCGAAGGTCGCAACATTCGCTCGTTCGAGCAGCTGACGGGCACGAACCTCATCATCGACGACACCCCTGAGTGCGTGACGATCTCCTGCTTCGATCCGGTGCGCCGCGAGATCGGTCGCGTCACGATGGAGAACCTTGTTGCGGACGGCCGCATCCATCCGGCTCGTATCGAGGAGATGTTCGGCAAGGCCGAGGCGTTCGTGAACCAACGCGTCCAGGAGGCCGGCGAACAAGCTGCGTTCGATACGGGAATTCACGACCTGCATCCTGAGCTCGTGCGGACGCTCGGTCGTTTGCGGTACCGCACCTCTTACGGGCAGAATGTGCTCAACCATTCGCTCGAAGTCGCGTACCTGTCGGGCGTCATGGCTTCGGAGTTGGGACTCGATCCCATTCCGGCCAAGCGCGCCGGCTTGCTGCACGACTTGGGAAAGGCCGTTGACCACGAGGTCGAGGGAAGCCATGCCGTGATCGGCGCCGACCTTGCTCGCCGTTTCGGCGAAAAGGGCGATATCGTGCATGCTATCGAGGCTCACCACAACGACGTGGAGCCTTCGAGCGTGCTTGCGGTTCTGGTCCAGGCTGCAGACGCCGTATCCGCCGCGCGCCCCGGTGCGCGCAAAGAGACGCTTGACGCCTATATCAAGCGTCTTGAGAAACTTGAGGAAATCGCGAATTCGTACAAGGGCGTCGAGCGCACCTACGCAATCCAAGCGGGTCGCGAAGTACGCGTCATGGTGGAACCCGAAGCGGTGGACGAAGCGGCTACCACGGTGCTCGCCCACGATATCGCGCAGCGCATCGAAAACGAGATGCAGTACCCCGGCCAGGTGAAGGTCGTGGTCATTCGCGAGAGCCGTGCGGTCGGCATCGCGAAGTAAGGCGGATCTGTTGTGAAGCACGACTCTCTCGAGAGCTTCATCGAGGACGTCTGCGGCGAAAGCCATCTCCGGGTCGAAACCGACCTCGGGGATGGCTTCGTCCGTTTGAGGAGCGCAGAAGCCGAGCGGCGCCAAGCTGCGCACGACATACGGTCAACGGAAGACATCGTTATCGAGATGTTGAGAAACGCACGCGATGCTCATGCGCGCAGTATCTTCCTTGCGGTTACCCGCGAGGATCGGCGGCGGAAACTGGTCATGATCGACGATGGAGACGGCGTTCCCCCTTCCATGCACGAGCGCATCTTCGAGCCGCGCGTTACCTCGAAGCTCGACACTATGTCCATGGATAAGTGGGGCGTCCACGGACGCGGCATGGCTTTGTACTCTATTGCCGTCAATTCCGAGTCTGCGTACGTAGCAGCTTCGGATTCGGGCAAAGGATCTTCGCTGTACGTCGAGACGAACCTGGACAAGGTGGGGGAGAAGACCGATCAGTCGAGTTTCCCCACGTTCGAGCGAAATGAATCGGGGAACGTGGTCGTACGCGGTCCTAAAAACATACTGCGTACGGCATGCGAGTTCGCCATTGAAAGCAGAACAAGCTGCACGGTATACCTGGGATCCGCTACGGACGTGGCCGCCACGCTGTACGCCTTCGGGCTTGCTTCGCTGACCTCGTCGGCAAGGGCGTTTTGCAAAGAGCCATCCCGCCTTCCCGTCAGCAAGCGGTTGTCGGTGTGCGCCGACCCCGCTTCGTTCGCACAGGAAGCGGCCCGATTGGGCCTTGAATTGTCCGAGCGAAGCGCGCGACGCATCATGGACGGAGAAATAGCCCCGTTATCGCCGCTTATCGATCGAATTCGCATCGAGGCTGTTCCAGAGCCCGACAACGCCCCGACACCTCCGCGCAACGTGCGCGATCGCGCAGCTGCACAGGATGCGCGCGGCCTGAAAATCGCCACCGAGGATTTGGAGATCTTCTCGAAGCGCGTTGCCGCAGCTTTCGAAGACGTGGCGCGCGATTACTACCTCGAATCGGGGGTAAGCCCGGAGGTTCGCGTTGGGAAGGACTGCATTCGCATCGCCATTCCTATTGCCAAGTTGCGATAACGCCTGGACGCCCTGCTCGCTTCGAGTTCTCCATGGTTTCGGTATACCCGCAGGTTGCACGCCATAGATCGAATGGGTAGAATGTTGAATGCATAAACATTGCAGGCTGAGCGAAGCATATTTATCGAACTAAACGCACGCGTAACGGACCAAACGAAAAAGGATATGCATGTCCACTACAGAGCATAAGCCAGACGTCGGCTGCCTGAAGGTGTCGTCGAAATCGTCGCCCGCTTCCGTAGCGGGCGCCATCGCCGGCATGGTGAAGGACGGCGTTTCCGTCGAGATTCAAGCCGTGGGAGCGGGAGCCGTCAATCAGGCAGTCAAAGCCATCGCTATTTCTCGAGGGTTTCTGTCGCCTATTGGAATCGAAATCGCTTGCGTCCCTTCGTTCGCCGACATCGTAATCGACGGCGAGTACCGCACCGCAATCCGATTCGCGGTAGATCCTCGCTATACGCGCGGCGTCGGAGCTTCCGTTTCCGACGAGCGTCGCGACTCCCTTTCCGACCTCTAAGATAGACGAGCCTATGCAAACTCCCTTTATGAACTTGACGTTCTGCATCCGTACGTTCGGATGCCAAATGAACAAGCATGATTCCGAGCGTATTGCCGGGATGCTCGAGGGCTTAGGGGCCCTCATGGTGGATTCCATCGAGGATGCGGACATCGTCGCGTTCATGACGTGCTGCGTTCGCGAAGCGGCCGATACGCGCCTGTACGGCCAAGTCGCCTCGCTCAAGAATATCCCGCTGCGCGAAGGCACGCCGCTTTCCAAACGCGTTGTGGCCGTTGGAGGCTGCATCGGCCAGCGCGACGGCGAGAAGCTTACCGAAGAACTGCCTCATCTTGATGTGGTGTTCGGAACGCACAATCTAGGATCGCTGCCACGCCTTTTGCAGGCAGCTATAGAAGAGGGCGGCCATCAGGTGGAAGTGCTCGATGCGGCCTCTTCGTTTCCGACCGAGCTGCCCACGGCGCGCGAGCACGAATGGGCGGCCTGGCTTCCCATCACCATCGGCTGCAACAACTTCTGCTCTTACTGCATCGTGCCGTACGTGCGCGGGCGGGAGAAGTCGCGTCCGCTCGAGGACATCGTCAGCGAAGCCGAGCGGTATGTGGCTGCCGGCGTAAAAGAGATCACGCTGTTGGGCCAAAACGTGAATTCGTACGGTCGCGATCTGTATGGATCGCCTCGTTTCGCGCAGGTGCTCGATGCGCTCGACGCAACGGGAATCGAGCGGCTCCGCTTTGCCACGAGCCATCCGAAGGATTTGACCGACGAGGTGATCGCGAAATTCGGTTCGCTACGCTCCCTTATGCCTGCTTTGCATCTTCCGGTTCAGTCCGGGTCCGATGCCGTCTTAGCTGCGATGAATCGTCGCTACACGCGCGAGCACTACCGGGGCCTTATCGCCAAACTGCGCGACGCCTGCCCCGATATTGCGCTGTCGACCGACATCATCGTAGGCTTTCCGGGAGAGACCGCCAAGGATTTCGAAGATACCTACCGATTGCTTGACGAGGTGGGCTACCACCAGGTGTTCACGTTCATCTATTCGAAGCGCGAAGGCACGCCTGCCGCCTCCATGGACGATAGCACCCCGCGCGAGGTTATCCAGCAGCGTTTCGATCGCTTGGTGGACCTTGTGCAGGACAAGGCGTTCGAGGCGAATCAGAAAGACCTGGGAGCTACGGTGGATGTGCTGGTAGAGGGCGGATCGAAGCGCGACGAAACCCTTCTGACGGGCAAGAGCCCGAAGAACCAAACCGTTCACGCAGCTGTTCCTGCAGGACTTTCGGTGGAGAGCCTGACCGGCCAAACGGTGCGCGTGCGCATCGACGAAGCGAAAACGTGGTATCTGGCAGGCGAGGTTGTAGACGGTGCTTAGCCTTTCGGCCCCTGTCGTATGCGTCGTAGGTCCTACGGCATCGGGCAAGACTGCGCTTGCGCAAACGCTTGCCCTCGAATTGAACGGCGAAGTGGTCAGCGCCGATTCGATGCAAGTGTATCGCGGTATGGACATCGGCACGGGAAAGCTCCCTGTTCGGGATCGCATCGTGGCCCACCACGGATTCGACTTGGTCGACCCGGGCGAGCCTTATTCGGCGGCGTTGTTCCAGGCGTATGCGCGAGATTGTTTTCTTGACATCGACGCGCGCGGACGAAGAAGCGTGCTCTGCGGCGGTACGGGGTTTTACGTGCGCGCAGCGATAGACGATTACGATTTTCCCAAAGGCGAGCAGGTCGGCAATCTTGTACGAGATCGCTGCAATCGCATTGCGCAGGAGCAAGGCCCTGAAGCCCTATGGCATCTTCTTGCGGATCGCGACAGGGAAAGTGCCGCTTTGATTCCGCCTGCCGACGTGAAGCGCGTTGCTCGTGCCTTCGAACTTCTCGAGGACGGTACGACGTACGCCAAACAGCGCGCCAAACTTGCGCAGTTGCCGCAATGCGTTCCCGCCGTGTTCGTGGGGTTGGCGGTCGATCCCGATGTTCTTCGCGCTCGGATCGACGCACGTGTCGACCAGATGATCGAAGACGGCTTGGTCGACGAAGTGAAGCATCTGCTCCAAAAAGGGTTCAGAAACGGAATCACGGCTCCGCAGGCTATCGGGTACAAAGAGATCGTTGCCGCGCTTGACGGTGAAACTACCATGGAGGAAGCGATTCTCAGTATCAAAACGGCAACGCACCGGTACGCTAAGCGACAACGTACCTGGTTTCGCAAAGATGCGCGCATCCGCTGGATCGATGCAAACGCTCCCGATGTGCGTGCGATGCTGCGCGCGTCTTTAGCGGTTCTCGAAGAAGCTCAACCGCTTGCAAGCGGTTGTTGAAGATAGCGATGTTCTCTGGGAAGGATGGCTTGATGTCCGATTTCGAAGCAGTGATTACGCGCGGCATGACGCCTACTGCCGAAGTACGGCGCGAACGGGCCGTTCTTGTGGGGGTCGACCGACCCGGAACCGCATGGCCCTTAGCCTCGTCGCTTGCAGAACTCGAGCGGTTGGTAGATACGGCGGGAGCCGACGTCGTCGCCAGCACGACGCAAAAGCTCGAGGCGCCGAATCCTCGCACCTTCGTAGGCACGGGCAAAGCCGAGGAAGTTGCCGAGCTCGCACGCGCCCATGCTGCGGACCTCATCGTTTTCGACGATGAACTGACGCCTTCTCAGCAGGCGAATCTGGAGAAGGTGGTAGGGCGCGATGTGAAGGTCATCGACAGAACGGCCCTTATCCTGGACATCTTCGCCTTGCATGCAACCAGCAAGGAAGGTCGTCTGCAGGTGCGGCTGGCTCAAAACCAGTACTTGCTACCTCGCCTGCGCGGCATGTGGGCCCACTTGGCATCGAACCGCATGGGCGGCGGTGTGGGATCGCGCTTCGGCGAAGGCGAGAGCCAGCTCGAAGTCGACCGGCGCATGGTTCGCAAGCGAATCACTTCGATCAAGCGCGAGCTCAAGCATCTTTCTGAAGTGCGTGCGGTGCAGCGTGAAAGTCGCTACGAGAGCGGCATGTTCAAGGTGGCGTTGGCGGGCTATACGAATGCGGGTAAATCGAGCTTGCTCAATCGTCTGACGAAGGCCGATGTGCTTGCGTACGACAAGCTGTTCGCAACGCTGGACTCCACGACGCGCAAGTTCGAGCTTCCTGAAGGCCGGGAAATAACCATCACCGATACGGTCGGGTTCATTCAAAAGCTTCCGACGACGCTTGTCGAGGCGTTCAAATCGACGCTTGACGAGATTACGGGCGCGGATTTGGTACTGCATGTAGTGGACGCTTCTTCAGAGGAATACCAAGGTCAGATAGATGCCGTCGATGCCATTCTGGGTCAAATTGGCGCTCAAGATCTTCAGCGCATTCTCGTGTTCAATAAATGCGACCTGCTTGACCAGGAGCATCAACATGCGCTCGAGACGCGTCATGCTCAGGCTCGGTTCGTTTCCGCCGAAACAGGGGAGGGGATCGCAGGGCTGATCGAGCATATTGCGCGCGTTGCTTCCGCGCATGACGATCACCTGAGCGTGTTGCTGCCGTACCACCGAGGGGATCTTGTTTCGCTTGCGCACGAGCGTTGCCATATTCTATCGGAGACCCACGAAGAGCAGGGAACGAAAATCACCATGCTGGCATCGCCTTCGTTTTCCGGATTGTTCGCGCCGTTCGTTTGCGAAGAATAAAACGACGGGCAGTTTCCAGGTCGCGTGCTTGCTGCATCATGCGAATCCTTGCTAACCGCATCGCAGCACACGAGAAGATCTGCACGTCAGGCCCATGTTAGAGCAACTCTAACATGGGCCTGAAATCGTTTCGCCACCATAAGGGAGTGCGTCTCTCTCGAAAAACCGCTTATGCTTAAAGACGGCGAAACACTGCGACTACTTTGCCCGCGATGGAGCAATCGCGGGTGATGATGGGGTCCATGGAAGAGTTCTCCGGTTGCAGCCGAATATGATCCTGCTCTTTAAAGAAGCGCTTGACAGTTGCACCGTCGTCGATAATCGCCACGACGATATCCCCGTTGTTCGCAACGGGTTGCTCTTTCACTACAACATAGTCACCGTCGTTGATCCCGGCTTCAATCATGCTCTCCCCGCGAACCGATAGAAGGAACGAGGGAGAATCCCCCACTATATCGGTCGGGAGAGAGATGGTGTCGGTAATGTTCTCTTCCGCAAGGATGGGAGAGCCTGCTGCAACGTTTCCGACCAGCGGAACGTTCACGATCTTGCTGAAACTCGGCTGTACGACGTTCGTTACAAGCGCAGCATCTTCAAGGGGATAGGTAAGCGCTATAGAACGGGATTTGAGCGGGTCGCGCTTGATAAGCCCCTTGTCTTCAAGCGCTTTCAAGTGAACGTGCACTGTGGAAGGGGAGGAGAGCCCCAAGCTTTGGCAAACCTCGCGCACGGTAGGGCCGTACCCCTTTTCGCGAATGCACTCTTCAATGCAATCAAGTACAGCTTGTTGGCGCTTCGTCACTTTTTCGGACATACTCCATCCTTTCCTAAAAGCGAACAAATGTTTTGATTTTATGTTGACATGAACCTTTGTTCGCTCTATTATATACGCGAACAAAGGTTCTACGCAAGAGCAAGGAGGCAGAAAGATGAGGAATTTTGAGGTGCGCTACCCGACTGACGGCACGTCTGCTTTGCAACCCGAGCTTCATAATTGCTCGGTAAAAAACGCGCGCATACTTTCGTTCCCGAATCATGCGGCCTCTTCTGATGGCTTTGAAGTTCGATCGATTTCTGCCTCCCGTCCAGGATCATGCGGTACGCTCCAAGGCTTTGTTCGGACTTTACGGCAGGGTAATTGTCGCGGACGGGCTTATGATCGCTTTAATACGGGGCAGGCTGTTGCGGGTGGAATCGTTCTTACGGCTTGTTCTTTTGCCGGCGTGCTCTTGAGCTTGTAACTGAGACGGTTTTCAAGCGGCGCATGTGATTGCACAGTGGAGGCGTTGGTTTTCTTGCAGTGATCAAAGAACGCGATTGAACCACTATATGTAGTATGTTAGGCTAGGGCAAATTCGAGAGAAGGAGTCCAGCCTATGCGTTGCCCAGCCTGTGGAAATCCTGAATCGAAGGTTGTCGATTCCCGACCTTCCGAAGACGGCACGGCTATACGGCGCCGTCGCGAATGTCTTGATTGCGGCCGACGATTCACCACGTACGAACGACTAGGCGACAACCCCTTGCTCATAATCAAAACGGACGGATCGTCCGAAGCGTACGACCGTCAAAAGCTCATGCGCGGCTTGCTTATGGCATGCGCGAAAAGGCCTATATCGCCTGAACAAATAGGATCGCTTATCGACAGTATAGAGAGCGAGCTCCGCAACGCCTCCAAGAGCGAGATTAAATCGAAAGAACTAGGCGATATGGCGCTTGTCCGTCTAGCTAAGCTTGACGATGTGGCTTACGTTCGCTTTGCGAGCGTGTACAAGGACTTCCAGAACGTCGAAGAATTCTCGGCTGCACTTGAAGGGTTGCGATACCATGACTGACCTTACAATACCGGTAAAACA